>JAEVZU010000135.1 GCA_023392075.1 Bacillota bacterium
AACGGAGGTATTTCTTACATAAAGGTGACCGATAACGGCAGCGGCATGGACGAAGATGATGTGGAAATCGCTTTTGAACGTCATGCCACCAGCAAAATAAAAAGGGCTGAAGATCTGGATTCCATCATCACAATGGGTTTCCGTGGGGAAGCCCTTGCCAGCATAGCTGCCGTTTCCTCAGTAGAGCTCCAGACCAGAGCAGCCGGAAACATATATGGCATGTATGTACATATCAGCGGCGGTACCTTCAGGGAGGTCAGACAAACAGGCTGCCCCGTGGGTACTACCTTTATTATCAGGGATTTGTTTTACAATACTCCAGCCAGATACAAATTCCTGAAAAAGGACTCGACTGAGGCAGGGTATATTTCGGACACAATTTCAAGAATTGCACTGGGAAACCCCGAAATATCCTTTAGATTAACCAGCGGAAAAGCTCTGCTGTTGCACACACCGGGAAATAATGACGTAAAGAGTGCTATTTACAGCATTTACGGTAAAGAAATCATTAAGGAACTTATTGAAGTAGGCTATCAGGACGAAAAATATAAAATAACCGGGTACATAGGGAAACCAGAAGCTGCAAGGGCAAACAGAAATTATCAGTCTTTATACATAAACAGAAGATACGTAAAGAGCAAAATGGTATCCTATGCGGTTGAACAGGCCTATAACAGTATTTTAATGAAAAACAAGTTTCCGTTCTTTGTATTAAATATTGAACTGAATCCTCTTTTGGTGGATGCCAATGTTTCACCTGCCAAAACTGAAGTGCGCTTTGCCGAGGAAAGCTTTCTTTCCCGGGCCATTTATATGGCAGTTTCAAAGGCTTTAAGTTCGGATACTCTGTTCAATCCCGTAACAGTTCCAACCAAGGACAGGGAAATATTCAAGTTTAAAGGCATAGACCCAAAGCCGGATTATGTTCAGGAGGAGCTCCGATACAATTTTGAACAAAAAGTACCGGAGGGTACCCAGTTTCAGGAGAGCAAAAGTCTGAGCACAGAGCCGGCAAGCCCGGCCAATTCCATTGGTATCAACATGTCAGAGCAGCCGGCGGATATAAGACCGGTATCGGCTGCTCTTAACGTCAATGCCAGAATATCTGAGGGACAGGAAATAAGAAGCTTCACCGAAGCCTTGAAACCGCTGGCCAGGACAGATCTTGCATTAAACAGCCGGTCTCCGGCAGAGCTCTTGCACCCGGGGCAGGCGGTTCCGGAGGATTATCTTCCTTTAGATGTTGAAAGCCCTATTGTAAAAGAAGAGATAATTCCGGATATACAGACTGTCAGTCAGACAGTTTCAGAAGAAATCCCCAAAAAGAAAAGCCCTGAGCTCGACCTTACTGCAATGAAATATATTGGTCAGGCTTTTTCAACCTATATAATTTTACAAAATGGCGAAGAGCTCGTACTCGTGGATCAGCATGCGGCTCACGAACGGATTATATATGAAAAGCTTAAAATAAAATACGAGGATCAGGAGAATACCACTCAGCTGTTACTTGAACCTGCAGTAATTCAGTTCCAAGCTCTGGAACTCAATGAAATTAGGGCCAGACAGGAAATGCTCAACAAAATCGGTTTTGTTTTTGAGGATTTTGGAAACAATTCAATTATAATAAGAGGCATCCCTTATTTATTGGAAGGCTGTTCGCCCAAAGATGTTTTTCTGGAATTGACCGATAAGATATTTTCGTCACTTAAACCTGTAGTTACGCCTCTTGCAGATGAGATTATCCATACAATAGCCTGCAAGGCTGCCATAAAAGCAAACAAGAAGCTGGATGACAGTGAGGTAACCCGTTTGCTGGAGGAGCTTGCCTTGGCCGGCTCAAGATATACCTGCCCCCATGGAAGGCCTACTGTAATAAGACTTACAAAGTACGAAATAGAAAAGATGTTTAAAAGGATCGTTTAGAACGAAATGCTGAAAGGATAATCAATGAAGGAAGTAATAGTAATAGCGGGCCCCACTGCTTCCGGGAAAACCAGTCTGTCAATTGAACTTGCAAAGCTTCTGGACGGAGAAATTATTTCAGCCGACTCCATGCAGGTATATAAATACATGGATGTTGGAACAGCGAAACCCTCCATTGAAGAAATGCAGGGGATCAGGCATTACCTGATAGATGAGCTTTTACCCGATGAGGAATTCAATGTTGTAAAATTCAAGGAGTTGGCTGAAAAATATATCGAAGTAATCCTCGAAAGGGGTAAACAGCCCATAATTGTGGGAGGCACCGGCCTTTATATAAGTTCTTTGATAAATAATATAAATTTCAGTGAAACAAAAAGCGATTGGGAGCTTCGCGAGCAATTGGGCAGGGAGGCCGAAGAAAACGGACCGGTCTATATACATGACAAACTGAGGCTTGTGGATCCGGTATCAGCCGCAAACATACACCCCAATAATGTTAAACGTGTTATAAGGGCTCTGGAGGTATATTATCAGACCCAAAGACCTATGAGCTACCACAATGAAAAGTCCAGGGAGATACCTCCGAAGTATAAGTTCGTTTTATTGGGACTTACAATGGACCGTGAAAAATTATATGACAGAATCAACAAGAGAGTTGATATCATGCTTGAAAACGGTCTGATAGAAGAAGTCGGAAGACTTGTTGAAATGGGGTATGCGGATTCCATCACCTCCATGCAGGGGATAGGTTACAAGGAAATATTATCCCATCTCAGAAATGAAATCTCCCTTGAAGAAGCAGTTGAAACTGTCAAGAGAGAATCAAGGAGATACGCTAAAAGACAAATTACCTGGTTTAAGCCGATCAAAGAAATTAAATGGTTTAGTATAGATAATTTTGGAAATACTAATAATATAGTTGAAGCTGTTATAACCTATATAAGAAGCCATTGTGCATAGCTTCGGCACGTAGTAGTACTATATTCTTATTGCATGTGCTGGTATAATCTAGTAGAATAAAACTATACTTATGTCTTCATTGTTGCAGCAATTGATTTTGGGGGCAGACAGGGCTTGATCCGTAAAAGATTTTGGATCAGCCTGAGAAAATATATATATAAAACAAAGGAGAGGATTTACTTTGGTAAAGAATACTATCAATTTGCAGGACATTTTTTTAAATCAGGTCAGAAAAGAACATATAGCGGTAACTATATACCTGACTAATGGATTTCAATTAAAGGGAATGGTTAAAGGGTTTGACAATTTTACTGTTGTTCTGGACAGTGATGGAAAACAGCAGCTTGTTTATAAACATGCAATCTCTACAATAAGCCCCATGAAAGTAGTAAACCTGATTTTTAATGATCAGGTGAAGGAATAGGCCCAGACTACATAGTTTTATTACTATATATCTGAATTGGAATATTGAAAAGCTAAATATAAAAATCGGTGAAACTTTTTGCTTCACCGATTTTTTGCAGTATACGGGGAATTATAATATTTTAAGTACTACATTCGTCTGAAAACGCCTATTACCTTACCAATAATAGAAACATTGTCTTTCACTATGATAGGTTCCATTCTGCTGTTCTCCGGCTGTAAACGGATATGATCCTTCTCCTTGAAAAAAGTCTTACAGGTAGCTTCATCTTCAAGTAAAGCAACAACTATATCACCATTATTGGCTGTAGACTGCTGCCGCACTAAAACAAAATCCTTGTCAAGTATTCCCGCCTCAATCATACTGTCACCCTGAATCCGGAGCATAAAAGCAGTACTGTTTTGAACAAAATCCACCGGCAGAGGAAAGGTATCTGTAATGTTTTCCACCGCCAAAATAGGCTGCCCTGCTGCGACCTTTCCAATTACAGGAACTTCAACCATCTCCCGTGAAGTGTAGTAGCCTTCCTTTTGAGTATTTGCGGCTGCTTTTGAGGATTTATCTGAATTATTTAAAATTTTGATAGCTCTCGGCTTGGTGGGATCCTTCTGAAGTACACCGCTGTCCGTAAGTTTCTGAAGATAGGCGTGTACAGTAGAGGTAGACTTAAAACCAACTGCAGCACAAATCTCTCTGACTGATGGGGGATATCCGTTTTCGCATACACATTTATTAACATAGTCAAGAATTTCCTGCTGCTTTGTAGAGTTCTTTTTAGCCATATAAACCTCCTAAATTATGTAGTTTTCAAGGTAAGTATAGCATATAAATTTCCAAAAAGCAAACGAATGTTCGAAAATTTTTAAAACATATTGACAACAGGAACAAATGTTCGGTATTATATATGTAGAGAACAAACGTTCGGGAGGTTGGTTTGAAAGACTTCGTCAATGCTCGTCTTCCTGACTAACCTGTGAATTTATGGCCGTACGAAATATTCAAAGTATTTATCAATACCCTGAAAGCGTACATGGCCAATTAACCTCCATTATTCGCCATATTGCGATAATGGATATAGTTTTTTATCACTTTTGTGCCTTGAGCACGATGAAAGGAATGATAGTTAACATGAATAAAAAGAGGTATGTCTTAAAGAATAGAATGAGATTCTTTGGTTTTTTATTTTTTGTTTTCCTTATAACCTTTATAGCAGTTTATACAGCCGGTGTTTCAGGTTATACCGAGCCGGTCTATCGGACTGTTACCATCAAATCCGGCGATACCCTGTGGTCCATCGCACAACAATATAATGATGACGATTGTGATATCAGAGAATATATATATAATGTTAAGAAGATAAACAACATGGATTCCAGTATGTTAATTGCGGATACATCCATATTAATTCCGGTTAAAGAATAATATACCTTGATTTTTGACAAAATCATATAACTTGCACCGTAGATTTGACAATTGCATATTGCGGTAGTATCATAGATGCTGTATTTATCAAGCTCTACTTAATTGCTCTGGAGGTTTTTGATTCATGTCAGCAGATTATTTGACTACAAGCTTTATTATATGTCTTTTGTTGTATATAGCAGGATCATTCTCTTCATTGGCAACATACTTCAAACCTAAAATTTCAAATTTTTTATCAAACATATTTGCACTGACAGCCGGAAGTTTATTAAGTGTATCCATGTTATATAAATTATTTACTGTAAATACCCTTGTTATTTCATTTAATATAAATAATAATATTCCTTTTATGGACTTCAATTTAAAAATTGATAATCTGACTGCTTTCTTCCTCTTGCTTATCGGGATTGTTACTTCAATAGTATCCTTATATTCTTTTACATATATGAAGCGTTTTTTTAATATTAAAAATGTTGGTGTATTCGGAGCCTTCTATAACCTTTTTATTTTTTCAATGGTCATGTTGGCAACCAGTAACAATATCCTTTTATTCCTGGTTTTCTGGGAATTGATGTCACTGCTTTCATATTTCCTGGTAATATACGAACATGAAAAGGATGAAGTTCAAAAAGCGGGGAAAACATACATAATAATGACCTATACAGGTACCGCATTCATAACTGCAGCATTTCTGTTGATTGCTTATTTTACCGGAAGTTTTGAACTTTCAGCAATTACTTCGTCTTTGATTCCAAAGAATTATTCCAATCTAATATATATTTTCCTGCTTTTAGGGTTCGGCACAAAAGCGGGTATAATTCCAATGCATATCTGGCTTCCGTATGCATATACAGAAGCACCAAGCAACGTAGCTGCCATTATGTCTGCAGTTATGAAAAAGATGTCCATATATGGTCTGCTTAGAATAGTATTTTTCATTCTACATGAAAATTCCATGTGGTGGGGAGTACTAACCTTAATAATCGGCACAATTTCAGCAGTGTTCGGAATTGCATATTCAGTAGCCTCTACCATAAATATCAAGAGACTCCTTTCTTATTCCAGCATAGAGAATATGGGGATCATTTTCTGTGGTATAGGTATCATGCTTATAGCCAGAGCAACTGGGAATTCCTTTTTACTGTCTTTGTCCCTGACTGCAGTACTGCTGCATACTTTAAACCATGCACTGTTCAAGTCTTTATTATTCATGGGTGCAGGAGCTGTCCATTACAGTACCGGTACAAGAAATATGGAGAAGCTGGGCGGACTGATTAAGAAGATGCCGCTTACAGCCGTTTTTATCTTCATAGGCTGTCTTGCTGTTTCTGCAGTTCCTCCGTTTAACGGTTTTGCAAGTGAATATATCATTTTCCAGTCCTTAATAAACAGTATAGTTTGGTTTGCTCCATCAGGTCAATTCTCCATGGTTATATTATTTGTTATTGTTGCTGCATTCCTCGCCATTACAGGTGCTTTAGTAGTATTCAGCTATGTCAAGCTTTTCGGCATTTCCTTTTTAGGTATGCCCAGAAGCACTGAAGCCCAAAATGCAGGTGAGTCTGCAAAACCAATGCTGGCAGCTCTTGCCGCCGCAGCTCTTTTGTGTGTAATTCCGGGCGTGGGACTGAAGCAGGTTATAAATTTGATAGACAATGTGTCTGTCGACCTGATTAATATAAAACTCCTGTCAACTGACTGGTCTTTATCAAAATTTTTGCATTATCCTCTTGAAAACGGAAACCTTAGTGTCTCCTTCAGCGGTCTATCAGTAATGTTGCTGGTGTTCATTGCTGCAGTATCTTTACTGGCAGCAGTATTAAGAAAAAGAACAGCTGTACAAAAATACAATACATGGGACTGCGGCTTTACAAAATTGAACCCCAGGATGCAGTATTCTGCTATCGGTTTTTCAAAATCGATACGTATTATTTTCAGAGGGCTGTTCAAGCCTAACCGGGATTTGGTGATTACAGAGGGAGCCGGTCCGTATTTTATTAAAAAGGCAAGTTACACCTTATCTACTGAAAAGGTAATTGAAAAATATTTATATAAGCCGTTTATTCTGGCAATAATTAATTTTTCAAGAAAAGCCAGATATAAAATTCAAACCGGCAGTATACATGCATATTTAATGTATTTTTTCTGCGTTTTGATTTTGATGCTGTTGTATTACAGCTTCCTGGCAAATTAGAACATCAGATTGATTTTGGTTCTGATATTATATAAGAGAGGGGTGAGGCCATGCTTGAGTCAATTATAAAACTGATATTGCAAATATTGATAACACTTTTAATTGCACCGTTTTTTACAGGAGTTATTAGAAAAATGAAGGCCAAGGTACAGCATAGAGTCGGTGCTTCGGTATTTCAGCCTTATTATGATTTAATAAAGCTGTTTAAAAAGGATCTTGTTGTCTCAGACACCGCCTCCTGGATATACAATATAGCTCCTTATGCTTACTGCATATCCTCAGTGGCCGCCATAAGCTGTTTACCCGTAGTGCATGGTTTGACCGGTTTTTCTTTTTATACCGATTTGCTTGTAATTGTTTATCTTTTTGTTGCCGGCCGGATATTTATGGCACTGGCAGGACTTGATACCGGAAGTACCTTCGGAGGAATGGGAAGCAGCAGGGAACTGCTTGTTTCCGCACTTATAGAACCTGCTTTATTTATTGTAATTATAACAGTCGGTGCCAGAGCTGAAATAGCCTCAACCAATGTTGCTGCTATTTATGAATCCATGGCAGGTAATACTGAAACAGCTTTTACGCCCATGAACATTTTGTTGTCTGCAAGCATGCTTTTGATTTTAATTGCAGAATGCTCCAGAATTCCCGTGGATGACCCGTCAACGCACCTTGAGCTTACCATGGTCCATGAAGCTATGGTCCTGGAGTATTCGGGAAGACATCTTGCATTGATTGAAATCGGCAGTTACATAAAACAGCTTGTGTTTATGACTTTTATAGCGAATATTCTGATTCCGGTGGGTTTCAATGTGGAAAATATTTTTCTGGGATTAGGAATCTATATTATAAAAGTATTGATTATAACAATTCTGGTTGGAATTGTTGAATTGAATACGGTTAAATTTAGATTGTACAGTATACCCAACTTTGCTGTAATAGCTTTAATAGTATCAATACTTGGTTTTTTAACGGGATTTATTCTTAAATAGTGTGATTTTTTACCGGATTATTTTAGCTGTTTAAAGGAGTTTTTCTATGTATCATAATGCATTAAACCTTATGTCCATATTGATTTTGATCTCTGCGTTTGCCTTGATAGCAAACAAACGTCAGAACTCCTATATACCAACCTTTAGATTTCAGTCGGTTTTACTGGCCGGAATATCACTGCTGGTTTCAATCAGGGAAATGGTTATATCAAAAGAATTTGACGAAGTAATAATAATGTTCGTTTTAATTGTGGTTTTTAAAGTAATTATAATTCCCAGGTATATGAAAAGCACTGTTGATAAGGTTGAATACAAGGTTGAGAAGGACTTCTTTATAAATATACCGCTTTCAATGATTATTTGCTGTTGTCTGGTGGTTTTAAGCTGGTATGTTATTTATCATATCGAAGGAATAACTGATAATCATACAAAAAATTATTTAATATATTCATTTTCTGTTGTACTGCTGGGATTGTTTTTCATGATAAGCAGAAAGAAGGCCATCGGTCAGATTATCGGTTTCCTTGTTATAGAAAACGGTATGTTTCTTGCAGCAATGCTGACAACAGAGGGAATGCCGATGATTGTCGAACTCGGTCTTTTCTTTGACCTGCTGACAGCCTTTATGATCATGGGTATATTTGTGTTTAAAATAAATAATTCTTTTGAATCAATTGATATAAACAAGCTCAAGAATTTAAAAGGATAAATTTTTTTAGAGTAAAAGAAAATATTGGAGGATGAAATGAATCTGGCATTCATAGCTATCCCGGCTTTAGCGGCCGGACTAGTCTGGACAAATAAAAATAAAACAATTATCCATTTAACCAATCTTGCCGGTGCTGCAGCTATGCTGCTGACATCCATACTGGCTCTCGTTGAGGTCAACAGGTCAAAAGCCATAACCGCCGGAGGTTTCTTTAAGGATATTTTTTATATTGATTCATTAAGTGTATACATATTATTTATAACCACCTTGGCTTTTTTTCTGGTCTCGCTGTATTCCATAAGCTATTTCGGACAGGAACTCAGAAGAAATGTTATTACTTTGAACAAGCTAAAACTGTATTACAGTCTTTCAAATGCTTTTTTATTATCCATGATATTGGCATTAACCACACAAAACATGGGTGTAATGTGGATTGCCATCGAGGCAACCACACTTGCTTCAGCATTTTTGGTGGGTTTTTATAATAATAAAAAAGCTATTGAGGCAGCCTGGAAGTATCTCATTATCTGTTCGGTGGGTATTGCTTTTGCATTGCTGGGCATTATTTTACTGTATTATTCATCGACTGTTGAACTTGGGGGAAACAAGGTTATTGGACTGAGCTGGAACTACCTGCTTCAGAATGCATCGGCGCTTGACCCCAGTATACTGAAAATAGCCTTCATATTTATACTGATCGGTTTCGGCACAAAAGTAGGGTTTTCACCAATGCATACCTGGCTGCCCGATGCACACAGTCAAGCGCCGTCTCCGGTGAGTTCGCTGCTGTCAGGGGTACTGCTTAACACGGCTATGTATGGTATTATCAGGGTTATGACCATAGTCAACAAGAGTCTGGACAGCAGCAGATATACAGGAAACCTGTTGATATTGCTGGGAATACTTTCAGTAGGTACTGCTGCAATATTTGTGCTTGTACAACAGGATTACAAAAGAATACTTGCGTATTCCAGTATTGAGCACATGGGTATTATTGCAATTGGATTGGGCATTTGCACGCCAGTCGGCATATTTGCGGCAATTTACCATATCTTTAACCATGCCATGACAAAGTCCATGCTCTTCCTTGCAACAGGGAATGTATATTTAAAATATCATACAAAAAAGATATCCAGCATAAAAGGCCTCATAAAAGTCATGCCTGTAACAGGTGTTGTATTTGCACTGGGTGCATTCGCAATTACGGGTATGCCGCCCTTCGGAGTATTCATGAGCGAATTTAATACTGTGGCTGCGGCTATTTTCTCAAAGAATTATGTTATAGCAGTATTACTTCTTATCTTTTTAGCTGCAGTCTTCGGCGGATTCACCAAACAATTGGGCAGGATGTTCCTCGGCAACAGCAATAATCCCGAAATCAATAAAGGTGAACTGGATAAGACCGGGCCGGCCATACTTATCATATTGTTGTTCATAACAATACTTATGGGTGTTTATATTCCCGGTCCCATAAAAACTTTAATGGATAACACAACCGGCATCATTCTTGGAATAGGGGGGAAATAAAATGGTTTCCGAGGCTATATTTGAGACAATTAACAGACTGCTGAACCCATTGGTGACAGACAGTAAACTTCTGAACGAAAATGAGATTTATACTGAGATAAACCCTGAAAATATTAAAGCGGCCTGTCTGAATATATATACCAACATAGACTGTGTTCTTATAGATCTTTTCGGAAATGATATTTCACCCACAGATAAGATACGGGTATATTATACTTTTGCGGTCAGATCATCAAATACATTAATAACTCTGTACACAAATGTTGAAAAGATTGATATTATTCAGCTGGAATCCATTTCTAACGAGATTCCGTCCGCAGCTTTCTATGAGAGAGAAATACAGGACATGTACGGACTTCGGTTTAATGCTCTTCCAGATGACAGGGAATTGGTCCATCACGGCAATTTCCCCCGGAATATGCATCCTCTCAGAAAAGATTTCAAGGTCAATACAAGATTGGATTTTGTAAAACGGGAACAGGAATTCACAAGCGTACAGGGCACAGGTGTATTTGAAGTACCTGTTGGCCCGGTTCATGCAGGAATCATCGAACCTGGACATTTCAGGTTCAGTGTGGCGGGGGAACCTATAATAAATCTCGAAGCCAAACTTTATTATGTACACAGGGGCCTGGAAAAACTGTCTGAACATGAAAACTATATGAAAGTATTGTTATTTGCCGAGCGGATATCCGGTGATGAAACCTTTACAAACTCCCTGGCATATTGTCAGGCAATAGAAAAGTTAAGCGGAATTACCTATCTTCCTGAAAGAGCGCTTTATTCAAGAGTGGTATTCGCCGAACTGGAAAGGATCTGTGCACATCTGGGAGATATTTCAGGACTGTGTGTTGACACTGCTTATATTTTTCCTGCCGGACAATTTGCAATGCTGAGACGTTGGATATTAATTTTGTGTGAGCAGCTTACGGGCAGCAGATTTTTGAGGAATTCCAACAAACCGGGCGGATTGCGGCGTGATTTCATCCGGAATAATGAAAAAATTATTCATGAATGCATGGATAAACTGGAAAAAGAGTTTGCAGAGACCGTAGTAATTATAAAAAATAATGGAATGTTTATTGACAGAGTAGAACATACAGGAATATTAACCAATGAGATCGCAGTTGATTTAAATGCTGTAGGACCCGGTGGGAGAGCCAGCGGCATAAAGACGGATGTAAGAAAAGAATTTCCTTATGCCGCATATGAAAAACTTAAATTTAATGTTCCGGAGCACTCAAACTGCGATGTCAACTGCAGAATGAATGTTAAAATAGAAGAAGTGCAGGAATCCATATCGTTAATCAGGCTGGCCCTGGAAAAAATGCCTGAGGAGGGCAATGTTTCGGTTGAAATCGGAGAACTTAAACCTTATTCCTTTGCTTTTGGAATGACTGAAGCGCCCAGAGGAGAGAATGTTCATTTTGTTATGGCCGGAGAAGATAATAAGATTTTACGGTATAAAGTCAGAACCCCTTCTTTCTGCAACTGGCCGGCACTTTGCCATGCAGTGAAAACCAATACGTTAACAGATTTTCCATTGATCAATAAAAGTTTCAATTTGTCCTATGCCGGCAACGACTTATAATATAGTTCAAACTGATTAAAATTATTTAATAACTGTTTTGCGGCCACAAAAGGGCTAAAAGCCATAACATGGCTCATGGAGGTCAATATGCATAATATTTTAAAAAAGATGTTTCAGCACGGTACAGTTACGGTTGATTATCCTAAAAAGCCTATAAGAAGTTCTTTTATAACCGGTTCACCTGAATTTGACTATAATAAATGTAAAAAATGCATGACTTGCACAAATACCTGTCCCACAGGTGCAATCGTATTTGTAGATAACGACAAGGAAAAAAACAAGTTACCTGCCGTTAATATTGATGAATGTATATTCTGCCGTTTTTGTGAGGAAAATTGTCCTGAAGGTGCAATATGTCTTACAAACAGGTTCGAACTTGCCCAGAAGAGCCGGGAAGCTCTCCGCTCTTCTCCCTTGTATGTTCAGGAAAAAGAAGTCAATGGACTTGAATATGAGCTGCTTGGAAATCAGTTAAAGGAAAAAGTATATTCCAGGTTCGGGAAAAGTCTTCATATCAGAGAAGTTGATGCAGGCTCCTGTAATGGTTGCGATTACGAAATAAATGCACTGAGCAGCCCTTACAATGATATTGAGCGCTTCGGCATTCATTTTGTAGCATCCCCGAGGCATGCGGATATGCTTTTGGTTACGGGCTGCGTCTCAAGAAATATGGAGGAGGCGCTTATAAAGACATATAATGCAGTTCCTTCACCAAAGCTTGTTGTAGCGGTAGGTGCCTGTGCCTGCAGCGGTGGTATTTTCAAAGACAGTTATGCCGGGAAAAACGGCATAGACAGGGTTTTGCCGGTGGATGTATATATCCCGGGCTGTCCCCCTAGGCCGCAGGCAATAATTTATGGTATACTGAAGGCAATAGGCAGAATGTAGCAAATAAGAATTATATTTATTAAATTTGTATACCCTCTATTGACAATGTATAACACGCCTCACGCCGGCTATTTTGCCACTTTTCTTTGTCGTCATCCTTGCCTTGCGTCACAAGGCTGCGTCCATCCTCCTCGAAAATTGCCAAAATATCTCAGCGTGAGGTCGGTGATTTTTGAGTGAGATAATTTTGCTTGCGGCAAGGCAAAGGCGTGCAGTAAGGCTTTGTGCCTTGCAAGCGGCTTCAACGCAGCCGCAGGGCAAATTAGCCACTCAAAAACGTATGTACATTGTCAATAGAGAGTAATGTGTGTTTATTGTGTATAGGTTGACTACATACGCCAACGTGTGTAAAATAACTTTTGCAGGAATAATTATATATAATGTTGATTATGCTGTATAATTATCACGCAGAAAAACGTTGACAGGAATATGGATAGGAGAAGGATATGGCTGAACAATGTGAGCTTTATGACAGAGAATGTATAGACTGCGGAGAATGTGACCTTTGTGATCTTGAGCCGTCAAAGCACTGTGATGATTGCGGACGTTGTCTAGAGGAACCGGAGGATTATAGAAGCATTACCGTAGAAGATTTTTTTAAACAGAATGTTACCAATGATCAATTGAAACGGATGGAAAAGAAGCTTTTGGAAAGACAAGCTGAAATTGAAGACAAGCAAGAATCCAACAGAATAAAAAACAGTAAAATTCCTGAGAAGGAAAGCAAAGATTAAAAATGCGTTTGAACGGTAATCAACCGCATACTGAGAGGTTAACAATTAATGAGTCATGAGATTTACCTTGACAATAGTGCAACCACCAAGCCTTATGACGAAGTAGTTCAATATATTGTCGAAGTCAGCAAAAGTTATTACGGTAATCCGTCATCTCTCCATACAAAGGGTATCGAGGCTGAAAACCTTATAAAGAGAGCAAGGTTGCAGATAGCCCAAATATTAAGAGCAGATTCCAAAGAAATATACTTTACCTCAGGTGGTACCGAATCCAATAATATGGCAGTCCTGGGTTACCTGCGTGCAAATCCCAGAGCCGGAAAACATATTATAACAAGTGAAATAGAGCATCCATCAGTGCTTGAGGTTTTTAAGCACCTGGCTTCTGAAGGTTTTAGTGTAGATTACATTCCTGTTGATGCTCAGGGAACTATAAAACTTGAGGCTCTCCGGAAGGCAGTTGGCAAGGAAACGGCACTTATGAGCTTTATGCTTGCCAATAATGAAGTTGGTGCAATTCAGCCTGTTTCGGAAATTGTTAAAATAAGAAAAGAATTATGTCCTTCTGCGGTTATCCACATAGATGCGGTTCAGGCTTTTGGCAAATTCCCCATATATCCTGCCGGTATGAACATCGAACTCCTATCAATGAGTTCTCATAAAATTCACGGTCCTAAGGGAATTGGTGCCCTGTACGCCAAAAAAGGTGTAAAGATCAAACCTATTCTATTGGGTGGAGGCCAGGAAACTGCTCTCAGATCCGGAACCGAAAATGTACCCGGAATTTGCGGGTTTGGTCTGGCAGCTGAAATAACGGCATCTGCCATGGAGGAAAACCACGCTAAAGTAAGAGGTTTAAAGGAATTTTTCATCGGGGAAATAAAGAAGTATTTTGAGGATGCCGTCATAAATTCCTCTGATGAGGCTTTGCCTTATATTATAAATGTTTCATTCCCCAATCTGAAAGCGGAAGTATTGCTGCATCATCTTGAACAGAAAGGTGTTTTTGTTTCAACGGGTTCGGCCTGTTCCTCACACAAGAACAGCCACAGTCATGTGCTTAAAGCTATGGGTGTTTCAACAAAATATATCGACGGCGCAATCCGTTTTAGTTTATCGGCACAAAATACACAGGAGGAATTGAGTACAACCATCAATTCCTTAAAGGAAATAATACCAGTAATAAGTATAAAACACAGAGGGAAAGTCTAATAACAGAGTAAATACACAGTGCCGTCAATGGTTTGGGAGGGTTAAATGAAAAAAATTATTTTAGTGCGATACGGTGAAATAATACTTAAAGGTTTAAATAGACCGGTTTTTGAAGACAAGCTGATCGGCAACATCAGAAGTTCTATTTTAAAATCAGGCAATGCCAGAATTTTTAAATCCCAGGGGAGAATATATATTGAACCCCAGGTAGAAGATTATGACTTTGATTTTGTTCTTCAAAAAATCACCAGAATTTTTGGTGTAGTTTCTGTGAGTCCTGTCTGGAAAATAGATACCGACTATGACCAGATTAAAGCAACGGCTTTACAGGTTGCGTCAGACCTGGTTTCTCAACACGGATATAAAACCTTTAAGCTGGAAACCAAGAGAGGGAATAAGAAATTTCCCATGCAATCTCCTGAAATAAGCGCTGATGTGGGCGGACATATACTTGAAAATATTCCGGGTCTGACAGTTGATGTAAAGAACCCGGATTTTATAATACATTTGGAGGTAAGAGAAAGCTCATACGTTTATTCCGATATAATTAAAGCTCACGGCGGGATGCCCATGGGTTCGAACGGAAAAGCAACGCTTCTGCTGTCAGGCGGTATTGACAGTCCGGTTGCTGGCTGGATGATGGGAAAAAGAGGTGTGGAGATTGAAGC
>JAEVZU010000144.1 GCA_023392075.1 Bacillota bacterium
GCAGGGGCGGCATATATAGGAGATTCGGGCATCCTCTCAAATCCATGGGATAACTTGACACTGTTTGATTTTAATGGTAGTGTATTGAACTCTGTAAATATTTTAAACACGCCTGAAAGGAATCGTCTAACAAACCCAAGCTTTGAGGCGGATGGCAGTTCTACCAATCAACCCGGCGGCTGGCAGGTATGCAAGTCAGACTCTACTGCAAGCGATGCAATTAAAACCGAGTATGGAAACGCCTATTCCGGGAATTACAAGCTGACATTCTGGGATGATGCGGCGTATTCCTGTTCTGTTTATCAGACGATTACAGATCTGGAAAATGGGACTTATTCTTTGTCGGCAAATATAATGAGCAGCGGCGGTCAGAGCACCTGCCAGATATATGCAAAGAATTACGGCGGTAGTGAACTGGTAAAGGCTGTACCGACAAGTGACATTAATTGGAACAGGATCACTATTGACAATATTCAGGTAAACAACGGTAAATGTGAAATTGGTCTGTATGCAGTTGCCAATGCAAATAACTGGTGTAACCTGGATGACGTAGTTTTCAGGAAAAAATAAATGTAGAGAAAACGAAAACATCCGTCTGGAATATTATTTTCAGACGGATGTTTTTGTATAGAGATTGTTTCGGTTCACTTTTTATATTTTAGAAAAATTTTAGAATTTCTTTCGAGGAGTTTTATTCTTGAGCTCTATAATCAAATTGTAGCGATAAGGTAATTGATTTCTATGGTCATATTTTAGAGATAAGGTACCTGACTGAGCTAAAAAATTATTGATTGGAGAGATTGAAAATGAAGAACAAAAAATTAAAGCTGGGGATTTTGGTGATGGCGGCAGTCACAGTATTTACCGCCACAGCATTTGCAGCCGGCACGGGAAACGAGGGTTATGAGACTCTAAAGCAAATAATGAAGGACTCAAGAGTAAAAGAAACTCTGACCAGTGCTTCGGTTGACGGTACGTTTAGTATATCCGACAACGGAAAAATAATCACAGAATTGAACGGCAGAGTAAAAGCCGACCACGAGGGTAAAGAAAGCAGTGGAAATGTTCAGATCAGTCTGAATGGAAAGAAGCAGGAGCTTTCCTTCTTCCATAATGATAAAGAAGTGTACCTGACTGACGAAACAAACACAAAATATTACAAGCTGGTCAACCTGGAACATGACACGTATGGAAAAAATATGGAATACAATAAAGAGGACTATGCAGGTGACCGCAAAATGGGAGCAGCCGAAGAAAATCTCCTTGATTACCTTGCAGGCGATTTGAAATCTCAGATTGAATTATCCCGGAATATTGACGGATCAAAGACAGTTACAATGGATCTGAATCAGAATGAGATTCCTATGCCCTTGAATTTATTAACAGCAGTAGCAGTTGGAAACAAAGAAATGGATTCCGGCAGAAATGACAGAGCTGAAATAGACCAGGCACAAAAACAATTACTTATTGAAAAGCTTCCCTTCCTTAAGGATTATCTTGATATTGATAACAATTTAATACCTGTTCTGAAGGAAAATGTAAAGTTATCAGCTCTGGTTTTAAAAGTGAATGTCGATCGGGATAACCAGATTAAGTCCTTTGAAGCCAGGGTCAGCATCACCGGTAATGATGCCGGGGGAGTATACCATGATATTACTTTGCAGGGTTCTGCAGCCGTCAGTGATATTAATAAAACAAGTGTTGACAAATTCAATATGGATGGAAAAAATGTTGAGAGCATAAATGCTGAAGATCTTAAATGCAGCAGAGAATAATATTCGGAAGATGGGATGGGATGGCATGTTACTGGAAGTTGAAAATTTAACCAAGAAATATCCCGGTAACCACGGCATAGAAGGGCTGAACCTCACAGTTTCAGAGGGTGAGGTTGTTGCCCTTCTCGGGCCCAATGGCGCGGGGAAAACTACAGCAATGAAGGCAATGATGGGATTTTTTCCGGTTAACACCGGCACAGTCACATATAAAGGTGTTTCAATAACGGATAATCCGCAGGCAACAAAAAATGAAATAGGCATGATGATCGGAGATCCTTCACCATACCTTTATCTGACGGCATATCAATACCTGAGGCTGTATCAGAATCTCTACTTTGGTGTCACAGATGAGGACATTAATGCTGTTCTGGCGGTAACCGGTCTTGCGGACAGGAGGAACAGCAGAATCAAAACTTTTTCGACGGGAATGAAACAACGTATTTATCTGGCCAGGATATTGCTGACAAAACCAAAACTGATACTGCTGGACGAACCTTTTTCGGGGATGGATATAGAGGGCAGGGATCAGCTGGTGCAATTGTTTAAAAAGATTATTAAAAAGTATAATACGGGGATTATAATTTCAAGCCACCTGATACATGATATAGAGGAGATTACTTCCAGGGTTTGCATAATAAGTAACGGAAAATGGCTTACAACGGATACTGTTAATGAAATAAGGGGAATTTACCCGACTATCGAAAAGTATTATCTTGATACCATTTCCAAAAACAAGGAAGGGAGAACTGAAAATGAACAAGCTGATTACTTTTTCGGTGGATGAGTATAAAAAACTGGTTTATCAGAAAAAAACAAAAGTAATAATATCGCTTTTTGTGCTGTATTCAATAATAATTGGCATCGCCGGTCTGGTCATTGAAAATAGTACAGGAGTTAAAATAGTCCCACCCGCCAGGTTTCCGGTTTTTATCCTGGAACTGCTTACAGGTTTCATTCTGCCGGTTTTAACTATTTATATCAGCAGTGAACTTTTTGCAGCTGAATTTAAGGATGCCACAATAAAAAATCTATTTGCATTGCCTGTTACTAAAAGTATAATATATTTAGGAAAAATACTTGCGGGAATGGCCCTCACTGCCACATGCCTTTTGACGCTGGGAATATCCGGTCTTTTGGTCAGCATCGTCATTAACGGAACAGCGGCCTTTGCAAGTATCGGAAGCATATTTGTCAGCTATTTCGGAGCATTTATTTTCCTCTCGACAGTCCTGTTGATAGTGTCGCTTTTTACATTGACAACAGGCAGCCCCAGCATGGCGATTGCAATGAACCTGCTGATCTGGATTGTCCTCGGGGTGGCAGGTACGTTTTTAGCCTCTGTCAGGCAATTTCTGCCTGCAAGTTTTAGCGGATGGTATCAGCCGCTGGTTAATGGAGCCAATTTGACTACGGCATTACCTGCCTTTCTGTACATGCTTTCATATTGCATTATATTTGCGGTTGCCGGATTGATAATATTTGAACGGAAAGAAGTATAGCTGATGTCTCTAAGGGTTAAGCTGATTTTAACATATTTGATAATGCTGATTATAACCGTCGTTATTGTCATTGTGTTCGGAGTCGGCATTATCACCCATACCATGGGTCAAATAGTCAGGTCTGTCATAGGAGATCAGAACGAGGAGTCGGCTATAAGCCGTGTGGTTGATGTTGTTGTGGATTTGCGGTATACCGAGAAATATTATCCGGATACCCTGTTACAGGACAGCTTTGCTGCAAATCTTGCAGAACAGGTAAACACATTTAACGGTTTCCTTCTGGTAAAAAACAACCGGCAGTACAAGGCTTATGGAACAGAGCTTACTGATGAGAGCTTATATAGACAGATTGAGGCATCCGGAGGGGCGAGATATGCCGACAGACATGATTTAGCTGTGAGCAACAGCAAGGTTATATGGAATAAGCAGGAGTATTTTGTTTTAAAATATGATTTTCAAAATATAGCTTCACTTGAGTATTTCTTTGTATTCAAACAGCCTGAAAAGGTTATCGGCCCCGGGTATAATGTTCTTTTGGCTGTGCTGATATTATTGGCTGCCATAATAATCGGCCCTTTAATGTGGATAATAACAAAGGATATCGTAATTCCCCTGAAAAAGCTGGATAACAGTGCGAAGGAGATAGCCAGGGGAAATCTGGACTTTCACCTGCAATCAAATTCCAACAATGAAATAGGAAGTGTTATCCGCTCCTATGAAATAATGAGGTTTGAACTAAAAAAATCCATTACCAGTCAGCTTCAAATGGAGGAAAGCAGAAAACAGCTTTTTTCGGACATAACGCATGACCTGAAGACACCGATTACTTCAATAAAGGGGTATATTCAGGGGATACGCGACGGCGTTGCAAACGACACTGAAAAACTGTCCAAATATTTGGAGGTTATTTATACAAAGACAATTGACATGAATGCAATGATAGATGATTTGTTTTTATTCTCCAAGCTTGATTTAGGAAAAGAACCCTTCAACAAGGATTATATAGATATAGCGGAATTTTATAAAAATTGTATACAGGAACTGCATCTGGAGCTTGACGGCAAAGGGGTGGAACTGAACTCGGAATGCAGTGTGCCCCCCGGTTTTAAAGTTCTTCTGGACAGTCAGAAAATCAAACGTGTCATACTCAATATTGTAAGTAATTCGCTAAAATTCATGGAAAAAGAATGCAGGCTGCTTAATATGGTGTTTGAGGAGCAAAACGGTTTTCTGGTTGTGAAAATCAAAGATAACGGCATAGGTATTGATCAAAGTGAGCTTGAAAAAATATTTGACCGCTTTTACAGAACGGATCCTTCCAGAAACAGAAATACAGGAGGATCAGGGCTGGGGCTTGCCATTACACGGCAAATAATAGAGCAGCATAAGGGCACAATCCAGGCCGATAGTATAAAAGGAGAATGGACTGAAATATCATTCAAAATCCCCCAGGGGTGACATGGAGGTTAAATGAGTAAAAAGAGAATTTTAATTATAGAAGATGATCTGGCAATTGCGGAACTGGAAAGAGATTATCTGGAGATAAATAACTTTAGTGTGGTAATAAGCCAGAATGGAGCAAGCGGGCTTGAATTGGCCGTAAATGATTCTTTTGATCTTGTGGTTCTGGATTTGATGCTTCCAGGAATGGACGGGTTTGAAATATGCAGGAGAATACGCTCCAAAAAAGAAATTCCAATACTGATGATCTCAGCACGTAAGGATGATATTGATAAAATAAGAGGACTTGGGTTGGGTGCAGACGATTATATCACAAAACCCTTCAGTCCGAATGAAATGGTTGCCCGCGTGAAAGCACATATAAGCCGTTTTGAAAAGCTGAGCGGGTCAGGGAGAAGTCATAAGCAGACCGAACTGATTATCAGAGGTCTTGCAATAAATCTTGATGCAAGACGCGTAACGTTAAATGGGGAAGAAATAATCCTTACAACCAAGGAATATGATCTTCTTCTTTTTCTTGCACAGAATCCCAACCATGTGTTCAGTAAGGAAACACTGCTGGAAAGAGTTTGGGGAATGGACTATTTTGGCGACAGTGCAACCATAACCGTTCACATAGGTAAGATCAGGGATAAAATTGAAAGAGATAAAGACAGTGAACAGTTCATTGAGACAATATGGGGAGTAGGGTACAGGTTTAAATTTTAAAATACCGCAATATTAACCCAATTTAACGCGTTGTACTAATTAATTTAAATTTTGCTTTACCCATGTAATCTATACAGCAACTGGTAACTTCCGTACTGACTTCATAAAATAAGGACGCCCCCAAAACAATTGCGAAAATTGTATAACCTTATTAAAGCAGTATGTGCCGCAATAAAAAAAAATGCCCGGCATGGCCGGAGCATTTTTAGGGGGTTAAAATGTATTTTGTGGGGTCAGTTATAGTTATTGCCTCTTTTGTAATTTCTTATACATTTTATTTGTGAAAAATTATAAATTTTACAGAACAACTAGTTTTTGTCCAAAATAACCCGTTGTACCGGCAAGTTGATTAACCAACTGATACAACGGTTATTCCCAGTTATCCTGCTTCTGGTTTTTTAAGTAAAAAACAGCCCATGTAAAGCATAACAAATTATGATATAATAACCAAAAAACCATAATACAAAAAACAAATTTTTACGTACAATAATTAATTAAGTTAAATAAAAATTGTATAAAAATTTAAAATTTAACTATTGTAAAATCGGTTAAAAATGTGAGGGATGTCTGTGAAAAAAAGAATATTTGCCATAGTACTGATACTTGTATTTATTTTTACTTCAACAGCCGGAATATACGCCAAGGCCAGATCATTTGGCGGCGGCAGATCTTTCTCGAAGTCTTACAGCAGAAGCTATAAGGGTTCATCAAAGAGCGGCGGTCTGTTCAGTTCGTCAAAAGCAAAGAGCAGCAGCTCAAAAAGCTCCAGTTCTAAAAGCTTCAGCTCCAAGAGCTCCGGTTCAAGAAGTATACCCGGAACCTCCAAATCTTACAGCGGATCGTCCGGTTCAGGGTCCAAGAGCTTTGCAACAAAATCTGCTTCAAAAAAGTATTCCTATATGCAGGATACATATAAAAAGCAGGTATCAGGGAAAAATTTCAATACCTACAAGCAAAAGCTGAACGCGGAACAGCAAAAGGTTTATAATGATTCCATAAAACGTGATTTTGGAACCGGCTCCAGGAGGATGGGCTTTGAGGAGGCAATGAAAAGCAGGACCTCAAGAATAAATTCCTTTGGAAGAAGGCCTGTATTCGTTAATGTCAACACCGGAATGTTCGGAAGTCCGTTTTCTTACGGTTATGCTTTTGTAGGCCCGTGGGATTTATGGTTCCTTATGAGAGCTTCTGAAATGTTCTGGTTCCATCATTGGCTTGAAATAGCACCGTATAAAAGCTATTTCAACCAGCAGGAATATGAAAAGCTTGAAAAAAGAGTAGAAGAGCTTGAAAAACAGGGAATTCAGAGAGATCCCAACTATATCGATCCGGATACCGATTCCGATTTGCAGTTCTCTCAACAGTATCAGGAGGAGAATGTGGACAAAATTTACTACACCGATAAGTATTCCACAAACTCAACAGGCAGTGGTACTGCCGTAGTGATCATTATTGTATCGGCAGTGGTTTTGGTTGTCGTGATCAGGAAATTGTCAAAACCCAAGCCGAAGAAGTCCCATTACAGCAGGATTTATTAAGTTCATGGGGTATCACCTGTGTTTTTGAAATCTGCAGACCATAATGGAGGAATTATGTTTGATTTTAAGAAAAAAAATGAAGCATCGGAAATATTAAATCCTTTAAATATCAATAAAAATTCGATGATAGAATTTGACCTCAAGGAACTGGAGCTGGAGGGTTTCTTTACCTTTGAAAAAATAATACAGATGGATGTAGGACAGCGTCCCTACACCAGATATTTATTATATTCAAAAGTAGATGAAACAGAGTACATCTTTGAGGTATACAGCTCGCAGGAAGAAGAAGGGGCACCTGAAACCTATATGTACTTTTTGGATGATACGGTTCCTTTCTCAGAGGAGTTTCTTGGTGTGGTCGGACAGAAGTACATTACTACTCCCGACGGCACCGAATATGAAAGATGCATTATGCCCGAGTACGATTACAGAATTGACGGTACACAGGGAACACTGAAGGTTCTGGATCTGAATACCGGTAAAATAACTAAAAAAGTTGAGGTTGAGGTATGGGACTATCAGAGAGAGACCGATGGTGTAACAGAGTACCTCAATATTGAAATGATGAAAGATGACGGAATGTTCAGA
The DNA here is from genome assembly GCA_023392075.1 of Bacillota bacterium. GTDB lineage: Bacteria > Bacillota > Clostridia > Acetivibrionales > DSM-1351 > Ruminiclostridium. Next base: position 7,570 of record JAEVZU010000144.1, read on the forward strand.
ATATTTATAGGGCAGAGATTTGAAGGTGCACTTTACAAGGTGTACCAGGGTTTGGATAAAAATTAATTGATGGAGGAGATTGATATGTTAGAGTACTTAAGCTTTTTTTTAAAGGATATTTCCTTTAGCTTTGTAATACTTACGGTTGGATTTATGCTTGGCTGGTTAATTTACAATCATATAGTTCTCCGGGACGTAAATCTTAAAGATGCCTTGTTTACAAGAGACAACCTGGCTGTTTGGATTGAGTTTATCGGAGCCTTTGTATTTCCGGTATTGTATCTTGCGGGTCACGGAATAAAAGGTTCGGTTAGTGATAATATATTTATAGATTTAGCTGTATGCCTCGGTTATACCATTTTTTACATAGCGATTTTAACAATATTGAGACTGTGCTCCAGGTTTATGGTCAATTTTATTGATGCCAGCGATAAGCATGGGAAGATCTGCCTTAACAAGGAAATCTGCGAACAGAAAAATATAGGGGCGGCCTTATTCTCAGTATCCCTTTCAGTAATATTTGTTAATGTAATTAAATTGATCGACTTTATTGATATAATCAATGGTCTTGGTCTTGAAATACTGATGGAAATTATGGTGTTCCTGGTATTTATGCTGGCTGCCCTGACATGCTATTCCTTTGTTTTGAGAAGAAGAACAACACTTTTCAAAGAATTGTTTGTTGATAACAATGCTGCGGCGGGAATTGGGCTTTTGGGTTTTGTATTTGCCGTTCAGACAATAATAGCAGGTGTAATGTCCTACTACAGCATGGATTTTGAATTGTTAACCGTGTCGGTAATTATTGCGGTAAGCCTTGCTATTTTCGGTATTCTTTCAGTGCTCTTCAAGCTCATATTTACAGGCATTGTAAAGGTAGATATCTGGAAAGAAATATATGAACAGGACAATATCGGTGCCGCTATAGGCCAGGTCGCACTTTATGTGGGTATTGCGGCAATAATAGTTAATTTTATCATGTAGTTAACCACGGAGTATTGAATATAAATATCCTGCGGATATGCTTCAGAGACGGATATTTGGTTAAACTCCCCACTATTCACATTTTATTAATATTTGTTATACAATTTTAACATTATTTCAGGAAAAACGTGGTATAATAATAAATGTAAAGCCATTATAAGCTTTTTCATTTTGTTCCTCCTTTAAACATATTGATTTGTTTTTTGTTAGTTTGGGCACCTATTTATCAGGAATTATTATAATTTATAATCTGAGGTGCTTTTTTTCTGCCATGAATAATAAAGTAAATATCAATGTCTTAATTAAATGTTACGGACTACTAAAGGCTTCCCTTATACTCCGAGGGGGTTACACCAACGATTTTTTTGAATAACTTGCTGAAGTATTTAGAATCTGTATAACCCACGGCTTCACAGACTTCATATGATTTGAGCCCTGTATTTTTAAGCAATTCCTTTGCGCGGTTAATTCTGACGCCGGTCAGATATTCTATAAAATTCCGGCCTGTTTCCTTTTTGAACAGCTCACTGAAATACGAAGGATTTAAATAAACATAATTAGCCATGAGTTCCAATGAAATATCCTTATAGTAATTGGCTGAAATAAATTTTTTTGCCGATTCAACTGCATTATTATACCCTGATTCATTTTGCATATGATTGTTTACTATACTTTTGAACAGGTTTTTAAGGTATGCTTTTGTTTCTCCAAGGGTTTCCATTCTTTTGAATTCTTCATATACCGAGTTTTGGTCAAAACCGTATAACTTGTTTTCCAGGGACACTTTGCAGTCAAGCTTTGATATAATGTCAAGCAGGAACTTCCAAAGGGTATTTTTTATAAGTACAGGTGTTGAGTCCTTGTATGTGTCCAGTTGGATAAATATACCGTCAAGTATTGATGAGGCGTTCTGAAAATTGCGGAGTTCAAGATTCAGTGAGATTTCCTGGGCAAGGTCCTTGGATAAGGCGATTTCTCTGACTTTTATATTTTGGATATCCTCATAAAACAAAACACACCCAAGACCGTAAATCATTTTGTATTTTATTGCCCAGACTGCTTCGGCATAAAGAGCGGATATCTTGCTTATACCGTGTTGCTGCGAGCTTACACCCGCTGAACAGGATACATTGAAATGTCTTCTCATCAGTTTTTGTATAATATTAAATACATCAGAAATATATTCTTTTGTTAAATAAGCATCGTTATTAAATAATATATTTATTTCATTATCGTCAGGCACCTTGCAAAGGCAATACCCCTTTAGATATTTTTTCGCGACTCTGTTCAAGGATGTTTTGAGCGCAGAAACAAGGGAAAATACCTGAGGCTTTGTCAAATCGGCAGTTTTTGCCCTGTAGTCATCCAGAGAAATTGTCATAACACCAAAAACAGGCTTATCAAATACAAGGCCCAGATGCTTGCTCTGTTTATTGAATTCATCTATTGTCAGGGATGTTCCTTTTAAAATATCTGATAAAAAATTTTCGCGCAAAAGATTAAAGCCGGCCTCATGCTGAATTTTTAACAGCTGATCGGACGCTTGTTTTTCCCGTTCCATATATATGGCTTCCTTTGCACTGTTCAAAACCTCCAGGAGATAAGCTTCTTCTATGGGTTTGAGCAAATAATCAAAGGCTCCCAGCTTCAGAGCTCTTTGAGCGTATTCAAATTCATCATATCCGCTTATAAATACTATTTTGAGATGAGGATTTAACTTTATTACCTCTTTCATAAGTTCAAGACCATCCAATTCAGGCATGCGGATATCTGTCAGCAAGATGTCAGGCTGTGAATCAAGCACCAGATCCAGAGCTTCCTGACCATCCGAGGCTTCACCCGAAATAATATAGTCTTTGTCACTTGAAGAATATATGACATCTTTGATTATTGCGCGGATCCATTTTTCATCATCAGCTATTAATATTCTTATCAAGACAAACTCCCTCCCTGACTGCGGGTATTTTAATTTCTACGCGGGTACCGACCGACTCCTCACTATAATATTTCAGGCCATATTCATTCCCATAAAACAATTTTATACGGGTATTGACATTTTTAATTCCTATACTGTCACTTTCCGAATTGTCACTTTGCAGGGATACCGGATCAGTCTGCACTTCCTGAGTTAAAAGGTCGTTTAGCATAGCAACCGTATGTCCGGGAATACCAATGCCATTATCAGATATTGTTATTTTTATATTTTCATCTATTTTTTCACATTTGACAGTTATGCACCCGTTGGTCTTCCTTTTTTTGAGACCATGATTTATGGAGTTTTCCACCAGCGGCTGCAGCAGAAGCTTCAATATTTTATAGTCATAGAGGCTTTCAGCAATAAAATATTCAACATTGAACCTGTCACCAAATCTGAAATTCTGAATAATGATATAATTGTTTATATGGTCTATTTCATCCTTTAGACTGACGATATCCTTGCCCTTGATATTGTATCTGAAAAGGTTTGAGAGGGATTTAGACATTAGAGCTATGCTGTGAATACCCTCGGTTATGGCTACCCCTCTTATGGACTCAAGAGTATTATATAAAAAATGAGGATTTATCTGAGTCTGCAAAGCCTTTAATTCTGCTTCCTTTTGATTGAGTTGCGCGGAGTAGACTTTTTCAATCAGATATTTCATATTTTTTGCCATGTTATTAAAACCTTCGGATAAAAATCCTATCTCGTCCGTTGTATGGATGTCAACAGTGGCTGAAAGATTTCCTTTTTCCAATTCTGACATTGCCCTGACCAAGGATTTTATTGGTTTGACCAGTCTGTTGGCAAAACCGAAGGACAGGAAGAGAATAACTGCAATACATATAACAGTCGTAATTAATATATACTTTTTCAACAAACCGGAATCTGTCAATATGGTATTAAGGGGTGTGATATTTACAATTTTCCAGGAGGAATAGGGGGAGGTATAGAATACGATAAACATATCCTTTCCGTTAATGTTCTCTGTGAATGTACCCTGGGGTCTCGAAAAGATGGTTTTTGAAAAACCGGCATTAAAGTCTTTCATCAGAAGCTTGGAATTTTTGTTAAATACTATTTTCCCTTTATTGTCCAATATATACAGATCACCCGAGGAAAGGGCGGGGTCTGACTCGCTGTTGATCTGCCTGTCTATGACACTGTAGTCCATATCAACCCATATGAGTCCCACGGTTTTTTCCGGATTCAGGCTTTTCAGAGACCGTGAAACTGAAAAAACCGTCTTGGGATTATTCAACACGTGATACTGAAGATGAGTACCTATTATGTTTATTTTGCCTGATTTGGCCAGAGTATCCTTATACCAGGACTCATTCCTGAAATCATATAGACTTTTTGGACTTCTTCCTCTGGCGTAAAAAAAGTTGCCGCTTGTATCGAAGAGATATAATCCGGATATTTCATTCCTTAAGCCTATAAGGTTGGCTATAAGTTTGTTTATTTTATCGGACACATCCACTTTCTCCAATTCGGATAAGGTATTATATTGCGCAAGATAGGTTTTTATATCATCGTTACCAACCACATAAGAGGTAACGCGGTCCATTTCCGTTATGTAATAGTCTATATTCCTGCTGATTTGTTTCATAGTATCCAGTGAATATACCGATACATTGCGCTCGATTATTTTGGAGCTTTGAAGATATGCAAGTTCACCCAGCAGGAGAAAGGGTATAACTACCAGAATGAGAAGTGAGAGAAAAAACTTTTCTCTCAGACCAAGATTACTCTTGCGTGATATTAGCTTTTCACGTAACATTGCAAGCTTTTGCAGAGACATATTTGTTTCACCTTTTCATAAATGTAGATTATTCTGCGAAGTTTTGTATATATTTATCTACCGGTTAATCATTGCCATATAAAAGTTCTATGATATTGATAAGAATTCCTGCACCTGAGATTCTTTAAAGGAAAGAAACAAAAAAACTGCACCATAATGCCGAAGATTATCCCCTTATAAAAGCAGGCAGGCAATGCTACAATGCAATTATGATATGCATATCGGAACAATAAATGATTACAGGGAGGACAAATATGAAAAAAATAGTAGCTTTAGCTCTCACAGCTTCAATGGTATTGACTATGGCCCTAACCGGCTGCGGAAAATCCGGGGATACAACCGGCCAAAGCAGTCAGGAAACTACCGGTCAAGCTGCAACGTCCGCAACGCAGGGGAAAAGTGAACCTGTTACACTTAAATTTATGCATTATCAATCAGAAGGTCAGGAAGTATTTACAAAGATCGTTGATGATTTTATGGCAGCAAATTCAAATATAAAAATTGAGGCTGACCTGAGCGGAGGAGACCAGTACAAGACCATACTCAAGACCAAGTTTGCGGCAGGTGAAGCGGCCGATATTGTGGGTGTGCATCCGGGAATGGCTTATGCCATTGCTTTTGCAAAGGCAGGCTACCTGGAAGATTTGACAAATGAAGCTTTTATGAAGGATATTGATGAAGGTGCGAAAAGAATGGCAACAGATAATGGTAAAGTATATGCATTGCCAATTGACGCATCATATATAGCAACACTATACAATAAAGATATATTTGCCAGGAATAATTTATCTGTCCCCAAGACGTGGAAAGAATTTCTGGATGTGTGCGGGAAGCTGAAACAGAATAATATCACACCAATTGCAATAGGAAACAAGGATTTGTGGGTTACTCAGATAATTCCCTTTGCCATTGCGCCTACCGTTATTTATTCCGGGAACATAAATTTTGACAGTGATATGTATGCCGGTAAAACCAAATTCAGTGGCCCCGAATGGCAGAAGATACTTGAAATGCAAATGGAACTTAATAAAAACAAGTACTTTAATGATGGCGTACTCAGTACCACATATGATCAGGCAAATGCTCTTTTTGCACAAGGTAAGGCTGCTATGACCGTTATGGGTACCTGGGTATTAAATCCTATCAAAGAAATGAACAAGGACATTAACATCGGTCTGTTTGTGTTCCCTGCTTCGGAAGACGGCAATAACTGGGCCAGTTCTGCAGTGGGCGGCATGCTTGGAATCTATGCCAATTCACCTCACAAGGCCGAAGCTAAAAAGTTCCTTGAATTCTTTATGTCAAAGGATGTCTACAGCAATTACCTCAGAAGTACATCAAATTTCCCGACTGTAAAGGGCGTGACTGTTGATTTTGATCCTGCGGCCCAGGAACTTTCTTCACAGGTTACAAATACATATAACTTCCTCGACCAAAACTGGCCGGCAGGTGTCCAGGATACTCTTTTCAAAAGCATACAGGAAAACTTTGCAGGCAAAGATACAAAGGCTGTTTTGGAGCAGCTTGACAAGGAATGGGCAAACAGGACTAAAAATTAGGCAATAACAAAATAACAATAACAAAAATAAGCGGGCTGTCAGTATTAGCTGGCAGCCCGTATTCATAAGTCTGCAAAGGTGGAAAAACAATGAAAAGGTATTCAAGCGACAATGTGTATTGGACGTTATTTCTGGCACCGGCACTTTTGATACTGTCTTTTTTCTTCATCATTCCTGTTATCGGAGGCTTTGTCTATAGCTTGACCGACTGGACGGGGATAAGCAGGGAGATAAATTTTGTCGGGATTGATAATTTTAAAAACCTGTTATTTAACGATGACAAATTCTATGTTGAAGTATTCCATACACTGATATTCTCCATATGCATTACAATTTTTCAGAATTCAATCGGACTCATCCTTGCATTGTTTTTGGATAAGGAATTCAAGGGGAGAAATTTTTTCAGAATGATCTATTACCTTCCGGCAGTTTTAAGTCCTTTGGTTGTGGGATATGCGTGGTCTTTCATATTTAATCCCAACATGGGTGCTCTTAATAATCTGCTCCATAAAACAGGCTTTGGGTTTTTAGCCCAGGATTGGCTCGGAAACGCAAATATTGCCCTGTTTTCAGTAATATTTGTTATTGTATGGCAATATGCGGGTTATTCCATGATAATTTACATTGCGGGTCTTCAGAACATTTCACTGGACATTTATGAGGCGGCAGCAATTGACGGGGTAGGCAAATGGCAGAAATTCAGGTATATAACCTTTCCGCTTCTGGCACCGGCCTTCACAATTAATATTCTTCTGACAATAATAAGCACATTAAAGTCCTTTGACCATATATTTGTTATGACCAAAGGCGGGCCCGGGTATGCTACAGAGGTCATTAGCACACGTCTCTACAGTGAGTCATTTACATACAACAATATGGGGTATGGATCAGCAATATCTGTGATGTTATTCCTGATAGTCACGTCAATATCACTTATACTGCTTAAATTCTTGAGAAACAGGGAGGTGGAGTAATGAAGCTAAAAACTAAACATGGTTCCAATATCTTATTTTATATATTATTAAGTGCTATTACCATCTTCTTTCTTTTTCCCATATACATAATATTCATTTCCTCAATAAAGTCCCAGATGGAGATATTTTCTTCACCCTTCAGCCTGCCGTCCAAATTCCAGTTTGGCAATTATATAAGGGCATGGGAAAAGATGAATTTTGAAGTTGCATTGGGGAACAGCGTTTTTATAACGGCGTGTTCCATCATCGGCCTGATATTTTTCGGATCCATGGCGGCATATGTATGTGCAAGAAACGGGACAAAGCTGGTGAACATTATCTTTGCCATATTTATCAGCTGTATTGTAGTGCCTTTTCATACAGCTATGACGCCGCTGGTCAAATTTATGTCCGCATTAAAACTCTATGATTCCTATTTCAGTGTAATCATGGTATATATAGCAATTAACCTGGCTTTTACTGTTTTTTTATACACAGGTTTTATCAAAGGAATTTCCCTCGAACTTGAGGAGGCAGCTATTGTTGACGGATGTTCAAGACTGGGAATCTTCTGGAGAATAGTGTTTCCCTTGCTTACACCCATAACTGCAACAGTGGCAATACTTAATTCTCTCAATGTGTGGAATGATTTTCTGATCCCTCTGCTGTTAATATCATCACCAGCCAAGAGAAATATCCCAAATGCGCTTTTTGCTTTTCAGGGGCAGTATAACAACAAATGGGATATGGCTTTTGCGGCCTTGATACTGTCAATAATACCAATTGTTATTTTTTATCTGCTGCTGCAGAAAAAAATAATAAAAGGTATAACTCAAGGTTCGGTTAAAGGATAAGGAGCAGCAAAAATGACAAGTTTTAAAGCGGGTGCCTCTAAAATACCCAAAAATTTTGATTATGGAACAGATAAAGAAAATAAGGAAGACTGGAAAGCACGGTGGATTTGGAAATCAGCTCATATCAATCCAAACAGCTTCGCATACTTCAGAAAAGAGGTGGAAATTGAAGATGAACCATGCCGCGCCAGGATATTTGTATCCGCACATAACCATTTCAAGCTCTATGTAAACGGTAATAACGTTGGAGGCTTTGTTACTCCTGCACCTTCTCATCCAGAAAAATCAAAATATTATCTGATCTATGATATAAAGGATATGCTTAAAAAAGGGAAAAACATACTGGGCGCAATTGTCCACTATATCGGCGGGGACGGACAGAATTATGTAAATGGCTATCCGGGATTCATACTGCAATTTGAGATTACAGATAACAACGGGCGGGTGTCAGTGGCCTGTGTGACCGATAAATCATGGAAGGTGCTGAAAGATACGCCGTACACCGACAGTGCCCGCTTCCAGCAGAACAGGAGAATTTCATCGGTTGAAACATATGATGCGGCTGCAGAACCCACAGGCTGGCTTACCGAAAACTATGATGCTGCGGGATGGGATTGTGCTGTCTGTTCACAGGCCGGACAGGACAGCTGGCAGCTGGCCAGGCAGAAAATACCTGAGGGGAGGATTGACGAAATAATTAACCCGTATGCTGCCGGTGTACAGGAACCGGGGCTTCAGGTGTTTGATGCGGGAAAAATAATTTCGGGATGGCCGGGACTGGAACTCAGAGGTGTAAAAGGAACAACTGTGCGTATGAGGTATTCCGAGAATATTGATGAACACGGCAGGGTGGGTCATAATGTGGCAAATGAAAGTTCTGATACTTACTATGATGAGTATCGCATGCGCGGAGATGAAATGGAAAGCTGGAGTCCGGATTTTTCCTATAAAGCCTTCAGATATATTGAAGTGACAGGATACCCTGAAATAATTAACCCAGGACAAATAAAAGCTGTGTCCGCGCACACCGGCATAGAATGCAAAGGCAGCTTCAGCTCTTCAAACCGGCTTTTTAATCATATATATGAGGCGTGTATAGCCACTCAGAAAAACAATATGCTGGGGCAGCTTGTGGACTGTCCTCACAGGGAACAGGCACAGTATATTGCCGATTCGGATATGCAGGCTGAAACGTTGTGCTATAATTTTTCCGCAAGAAGTATCCTGGAAAAGGTACTGAGTGATTTCAGGGACTGCCAGTTTGAGGACGGTACATTTCCCTTCGTATTTCCTTCTAATTTTGAAAATCCCGACTTTAATATAAAGATACCTGAGTGGGACTTGCATTATTGCACTTTGATGTGGAAGATATACCGCAATTATGGGGACATAAATACCTTAAGGGAGTATTACGGGCCGGCAAAAAGAATGCTGGAGTATTATCTGGGGTTAATTGACGGCAGTACGGGACTGGTATTAAAGTGCTCCGACAGATGGCATATAAGCGACTGGCCTTACCCCGACATCGATCAGCAGGGAAGGTGCCTCACAGTTCAGAATTGCAAAATATTCAACGCAATAAGGATCATGTCTGAAACAGCCGGATTGCTCGGGCTGGAAGAAGATCAGTCCCTTTATGGACAGAGGGCTCAGGAACTGAAAAATTCCGTTGTAAAATACCTTTATGATCCTGATAACAAGCTTTTTTTCGATTGCATGGACAGCGGCGAAAGTCATCAGGGAACAAATGTTATAGCATATCAGTATGGATTGGTGCCTGAAAAGGACAGAGCTGTTTTACTTGAACATATTGTTATGGAAGGTATGGGGTGTAAGACCCTGTTATCCCTTAATCTGTTTCAGGTGCTCTTTGAAAACGGCAAAGGGGAGCATGCCTTGAAGATGCTCAATAGTACCCGGTATCCGGGTTGGGGCTATATGATAAGCAAGGGAGCAAAAACAATATGGGAAGGCTTCGATGATATTGAATCCCATTGCCATGCCTGGAATGCGTATCCCGCAAGACTTTTGCAGGAATATATACTGGGTGTCAAGACGCTTTCTCCAGGCTTTAAAGAGATTTGTATCACCCCCTTTTTTGCCGGAGATATGGATTTTGCCCGGGGGAAGGTTTATACCGCCAGAGGCAATGTATTTGTAGGCTGGAAAAAGGATTCATATGGTATAAAGCTGAATATTGAAATTCCCGGTGCAATACCCGCAAGAATTCATATTCCCCGGGAATTTCACGGCAAGACCTCAGTTTATATGGGCTCAGCAGCCGGAGATGAAAAACTTGTATGGAAGGATGGATGCTTCACAGGGAACCGGCACTTTAACTTACAAATATTTACTGAAGGATAACTATTGCTATGCAGCGGCATTTGGGTTATAATGTGTAAAGTGTACTGAAGTTGAACAAAGTAATACAGTCATTTCGGTGTAGGCGGTATATTAAATTGAACAGACTGATTTGGAACAGTATACATTACGATAAGCCAATTTTGGCCGTACTAGATGGGGAGGTAGCGGTGCCCTGCACCTGCAATCCGCTATAGCAGGATTGAATTCCTGTCCGAGGTTTTAGTATGTAGTGCCTGCCCTTTACAAGTGGCAATGAAAATTGGGTCTTGCGCAATAGAAGTCTGTGAACCCCGTCAGATCCGGAAGGAAGCAGCGGTAAGCGGTAAATTCTGTGTGCCGCTAGGTTACCTGGTTAGAGTTAACTGTAAAGGTAACGGCTATATAGTTCTATCGACGATAGGTGTACGGCCATTCATTTATAAAACAAAGCAAGCCTGTTCAAAGTCGTATGACTATGGAACAGGCTCATTTTGTTTCATGAGCATAAGAGCTCTGAAATCAACTATTTAATTGTTACTGTAATTCATATAAAATATTATATATATAAAATTGTTAACAATAATATATGGGTAAAATTTATTGATGCACCTGATGTTTAACTTGGGAAAGGAAGTGGAGTATGTCTTATACAGCCTTATATAGAAAATGGAGACCCCTTGTTTTTGAAGATGTAGTGGAACAGGAGCATGTGGTCAGAACTATCAAGAATACTGTAAAATCTGAACGTATCGGACATGCATACCTATTCTGCGGTACAAGGGGTACGGGGAAAACCACTATGGCAAAGATCTTTGCCAGGGCCATCAACTGTCTCGATACCAGGGATGGCGATCCCTGCAATGAATGTGAGATATGCAGGGGTATTTTAAATGACTCTATACTTGATGTCGTTGAAATAGATGCGGCTTCGAACAACAGCGTGGACAACATAAGGGAAATCAGGGATGAAGTAGTATATGCACCGTCACAGGCACGTTACAAGGTATATATAATCGACGAGGTGCATATGCTCTCTGCAGGGGCTTTTAATGCTCTGCTGAAAACACTGGAGGAGCCGCCGGCACATGTGGTTTTCATACTGGCTACAACTGATCCGCATAAATTGCCTGCTACCATATTGTCAAGGTGTCAGAGGTTTGATTTCAAAAAGATAACTCCCGGCAGCATAGCCGAAAGAGTAAAGGTAGTAGCGGATGCAAGCGGGATATCTCTGGAGAACGAAGCGGCTCTCTTGATTGCCAGACTGGCCGACGGTGCCATGAGAGATGCCTTAAGCATCCTGGACCAGTGCATTTCCGTGGGCAATAAGAACATTACCCATCAGGATGTTCTCAATGTAATAGGTATTGTCAGTGACGATTTCATTTCGGAAATAGTCGATTATATAAAAGATATAAATGTGGAAGGACTGGTCAACGGTGTTGAAAGACTGTCCTCAAACGGGAGGGATATCCTCAGGTTTGCATCCGATCTGGTAATGTATTTCAGAAATCTGCTGCTCTGCAAGATAACTAAAAACCCTGCTGATATTGTTGATGTGAGCAGGCAGTATCTCGATAATATGATGAAGCAGTCGGAAGCATTTTCCCAGGAAAGAATAATATCCATAATAAAGGAGCTGTCAGCCTTCGAGTCCCAGCTTAAATATGCCTTGAACCAGAGAGTTTTTCTGGAAGTAATGCTGATTTCCATAAGCGTGGGGAACTATGGGCAGGGAGAGGATAATAATGCTTTGGCTGACAGGGTAACTGACCTTGAAAATGCCATAAGATCAGGTGCAGGCGCAGCCCAGCCCCGGAGTATCGGTGATGCTGCGCCTGCGGCAGGTTTTGCCGCTCCGGAACGGACTTCAGGTAAAGTACTGGACAGAGTGCCGCCTGTTCCGGGCGGCAGCGGTGTGCAAAATCCGTTCGCACCTCCGTCGGCGGCAGGCAGCCCGGCATCCGGGGGCAATACCAATGCGAATACCGGCTCCGGCGGAAGCAATGCGGCTGCCCACCTGCCTTTGGACGTCTGGCCGGAGGTAATGACAGAGCTGAAGGCCAGCGGAAGAATGATGCTGGCCACCTACCTGGCTTCTACGAGGGCTGTGGCAGGTGCTGAGTCAACAATCCTGGTGGTTTTCCCGGCAGGGGTGGGATCCTTTAAAAATGTTGTGGCAAAGCCCGAGTATGTTGAGGTGCTTTATAATGTCCTGCAGCAAAAGCTTGGTAAACAGGTGCGTATCAAGTTTATAGATGAGGAGGAACTTGAAAACATAGTTCCAAGTCAGGCTTCGGGAAAAAATGAGGAGCAGGAAAGCGCTTTATTAAAAAACGCAAGGGAAATTGCAGGCAAACTGAATGTTCACCTTGATATAATAGATGAATAAGTTATAATATTAGGGAATGGCTAAATAATGAAATCAGATATTTTATTATTTCAATAATTATAAAAAATCCAGTTAACAGGAGGATGTAATATATGGCAAAAGGCGGATTTCCAGGAGGCGGCTTTGGCGGAGGCTTCGGCGGCGGAGGAAACATGAATAATCTTATGAAGCAGGCACAAAAGATGCAGAAGGATATGGAAAAGGCTCAGCAGGAATTGGAAAACAGAACCGTTGAGGTTTCTGTCGGCGGCGGAGCAATTTCAATAGTTGCAACAGGTAAGAAGGAAATAAAAGAAATTGTTATTAAGCCGGAGGTTGTTGATCCGGATGATGTGGAAATGCTTCAGGATCTGATATTAAGTGCGGTCAACGAAGCACTTAGAAAAGCCGATGAGCTTGCAAACTCAGAAATGGGCAAGATCACAGGTGGCTTGGGCGGACTTCCGGGCCTGTTCTAGGATTACGATATTATTGGTGCCCTTTAGGATACACCGGGAGCACGGAGGAGAAAATGGATTATTTCGCAGTTCCTGTTGCAAAACTTGTAGAGGAATTTCAAAAGCTGCCCGGTATTGGACACAAGTCTGCACAAAGACTGGCTTTTCATGTTATCAACATGCCCATGGAGAAGGTTCAGGGACTGGCTAATTCAATACTGGATGCAAAGCAAAAAACAAAATACTGTTCGGTTTGCAGCAATTTGACCGATACCGACCCATGCCCTTTGTGCAGCGGCACCTCCAGGGACAAATCCGCTATCTGTGTTGTACAGGATGCAAGGGATGTTGTGGCCATGGAACGCACCAGAGAGTTCAAGGGCCTGTATCATGTCTTACACGGTGCAATCTCTCCCATGCAGGGCATAGGACCGGAAGAAATCCGCATAAAGGAACTGATCAGAAGGCTGGGGGACGGCCAGGTCAAGGAAGTTATTTTAGCTACCAACCCCAACGTGGAGGGCGAAGCCACTGCAATGTACATTTCAAAGCTTATTAAGCCTCTGGGTATAAAAACAACCAGAATAGCTCACGGAATCCCGGTCGGGGGAGATCTTGAATATGCTGATGAGGTTACACTGGCAAAGGCATTGGAAGGAAGACGGGAGATATAGCAGTCAATTTGCATGTGTTGTTGCATAATTAAGTTTGATCAAAAGGATAAATAGTTTGATCATGTATAAATAAGTTTTGTCAGCAGATAAAAAAGTTTAATCGGAAGCCATAGGGAAATTGCTGAATAAAAATTACGATAATTTTTATTTTAGGAAAACGCAATGGAACTGTGGTTTTTTGATTTTTACGCGCTGCGTAGTGTTAAGTAAAATGGTTCTCATTTTATAAAAATTATTAAAATCTCTTGTTTTTATGTGTCTTTTTGATATAATTATTCACGTGGAGAACAAATGTTCGCTGGACATATATGTTAGTAAGTATTAAAAAAGCAGCTACAAAATTGTACCATTATTAATATAGTATTATATAAATTTTATGAAAGGATATAGTTATTATGAGTAGTACACAGTTTTCACTACAAACAATAATAAAAAAGCTGGGTTATGATCATTCAGCTGATTTATATTATTATAACGATATATCCACGATTAATAAATTGCCTTTTCACACTATAAAAGTGTTGAAGGAAATGAAGCCTTATGCATTTTATTGTGTAGATAATAAACCTTTTGTTTTATTTTTCGATGAAGTTAAAGATTTTGATAATATGAAGGAACTAAGCAAAAAGATTTGGAACTCTCAGATACCTGTCATTATCATAAGTGATGAAAGCACAATAAAAGTTTATAATGGTAGTTTTTTGAATATAGATAATTTTTTAATTGATTTACTAGAAAATCGTAAAATCAGTGATTGTGACCAGTATTCTCCTTTTTCCTATTGGAATGTAACAGATCAATGCTTTTGGGAGAACTACCAGGTTAATTATTCGAACAAAAAGCTAAATGAGTTGTTGTTGGAAAATATTGGATATGTAACAAAGCGTTTAATTGAATATAAAATAAAATCGCCTACAAAACTAGTATTGAGACTTATATTTATTAGGTTTTTAATTGATAGAGGAGTAGATATCGGGTACGGAAGTTTTTCAAATGATGTTTTAAAGTCACAAACAGAGTTGCTAAAGGTTGTCAGAAATAAGAATTCATTATATTCAGTTTTTGCTCATCTTAAAGATAAATTTAATGGAAATTTATTTGATTTAAGGGATGAACAGGATGACCCAAACTTAATCCAAGATGTATTAGAATTATTATATGACTTTTTATCTGGAAATATGAAAATGACATCTGGTCAATTTTCTTTATTTTCGATGTATGATTTTAATATTATACCGGTTGAATTGATTAGTAACATTTACGAGATTTTATTGGGAAAAGAGCTTCAGGAAAAAGATAAAGCATTTTATACGCCGATATATTTAGTAGACTACATTTTAAAAGAATCGGTTATTCCACATCTATATAGTAATAGACAATGTAAAATTCTTGATCCAGCTTGTGGGTCAGGTATTTTTCTGGTTGAATGCTATAGGCGTATTGTTGAGAACAATTTAGAAGAGAATGAATATTTTGCTGATGACGAGAAGCTTAAACAACTTTTGGTTCAAAATATTTTTGGTGTAGATAAAAATGATGAAGCTATTGATGTTACAATTTTTTCATTATATTTGACTATTTTAGATTATAAAGACCCAAAAACTTTGGTAGATTTTAAGTTACCAGACTTAAAGAATAAAAACCTCATTGTAAGTGATTTTTTTAACGATCAAAAAACATCAGTATTAAGGCCTATTGAGTTTAATTTTATAATAGGTAACCCACCTTGGGGTTATGTAAAAAATGGTATGCATTTAAAATACTGTAAGGATAATAATTTACCAAATCAGAATAATGAAATTAGTAGGAGCTTTGTATATAAAGTTAAGGAATTTTGTACAGAAAATACGGTTTGTTGTCTTGTACTGCCTTCAAGACTTTTATATACTGGCAAGTCGCCAGCAATGGGGTTTAGACATCTACTTTTATCAACAACTAAAATAGAAAAGATATTAGAATTATCTTCCGTTAGAAAGATGATATTTAAAAATGCAGATGCGCCTGCTATTATAATGATTTTTAAAAAAGATAATTCGGATTATTTAAATCATAAAATAACTCATATATCATTTAAGCCCAATATATTTTTTAAACTATTCAACATAATAGTTACTGAAAAGAATGATATAAAGTATATTCCGCAATTGTTATTATTACAAAATGATTGGGCTTGGAAGACAATCTTATTTGGTACTAGTTGGGATTTCGACATAATAAGGGGTATTAAGAATAAATATCCGACAATAGATAAAGTACTAAAAATAATGAAAAAACAAAAAAATGAAATTTTACATGGAACAGGCATACAGGATCATTTTGGTGATGGAAAGGATGCTACCCATCTTTTAGGGAAACCGTTATTAGATTCAGATAGTGGGATTGACCACTTTTCTATACTTATAAACAATAATAAATTATTCGATAAGCCTAAAATCCATAGGCCGAGAAACCCGAAGTTGTTTGAGCCGCCCTATTGTTTTGTTAAAAAAGGTGTAAATTGCGAAAATTATAAAATGAGAGCTGTTTATTCAGAGGATGAAATTGTTTATAAAGAAACAGTTTTTTCATTAAAGGGTACTTTTGCGCAAAAGAATATATTACTAAATTTAACTGGATTAATTAATTCATCATTCTATTCATATTTAAACCTGATGTTAGGTTCATCTGTAGGTATCGAAAGGGAGCAACGATTTACTGATGAAATTTTAGAGTTTCCATATGCATATAGTGATAAAGTTAAAGAAAAAGTTGAATTAATACAGTATTTAATGACAAGCTATGAATTGGGAGCAAAAACTCAAGCCGAAGATGAAATGCATAATTTGGACAAATTGGTTTTAGAATTATTTGGATTAAAAACCAATGTTTTTATTGATTACGCGCTCAATGTTCAAATACCATTAATTACAAATGCAAATAGAATTTTGCCGTATAATACGATAGGAACAGATGAGTTAATTAAGTATTCAAAAACGTTTATTCACTACTTTGAAAAAGTGTATAAAAAGGCTAATAAATATGTTAGCGCAATTCTATATCCAAAAGTTATAAATAAATTTTCAATTTTTGAATTGCTTATTAGTGATGATAAGCCGATGGAGCAAACCTCCATAGTATATAACGTTGACGATAATAAAAAACTAATGACGAGATTCATGGTACACAAAATTAATGATTTGTTTTATCAAGTAAAAGACGTTATTAATTTTGAAGAAAAATCATTTTTCATAATAAAAACTAATGAATATAAGAATTGGCATCCAGCGATGGCCCAAATTGATTTGGAACAAGTCATTAATGATATGCTTTCCGGAAACGGAGGTACACAATAATGAGTGGATTTAAAGATACGAAATTAAATGATATACTATTTTTTGATATATTTGATAGTATTGCTAACATAATATTGGTATGCAGTGAAAAAATGTGCAATGATTACATTGGGTTATGTAAGAAAATTGAAAATCATGAAGAGAAAATAAGAAATGAACTGTATGAGAATTATTTGGATAATGATGATGTTAGAACAGAAGTTGGATTTGACAGCATACCTTTAAGGTTTATTATTGAATCTCCAGAAAATTATAATTTAAACAGTTGTACATATTCCGGAAGAGTTGACATAAAGGTGGTGGGGAAAAACTGGTTAACATCGGATCGTAAAGACTATTTTATAATAGAGTGTAAAAGAATTGATGGCAGTGCAGATTTAAATAAAAAATTTATAGAAAATGGTGTATGTAGATTTGTTTCTGAGCCCATTTTATATCCATCGTATCATAAAAAGAATTTTATGTTTGGTTTTGTTGTAAAAAATATAGACGTGAAAGGTAATGCACTTTTGCTTAATACATTACAAAATACAGACACTAAGATTTCAGTAAATGAAGCATTTACTGAAACAGAATGTAAAATTAATAAAGCCTATACATATGTCAGCAAATATTTTGTTAAACAAGGTAGTATAGAGATAAAGCATTTATTTTTTAATTTTTCTGAAGTTATTACTTAATATTTGTAAGGTTTTTAAACAAGAATCATGAAACACGAAAAATGGTACTTTTCGTGTTTTTCTTTTAGAAATAATACAAAAAACGCATTATGACTTCAAAACGAGAATACAAAGGTGGATTATACAGTCCTGAAGAATGAAAGTAATATTTGTCACTATATTGAAACAGTGAGGCAAACAAATAAATTAATATTCAGTTCGGATGACCGAAGTCCAAGTAACAAAAACTATTAACTTAGGGTTCGGTTCTCGGAGTATCTATCATAAATGAAGCCGCTGTAAGAGTAAGGCATACAAAAAAGGATGTCAGAATGAAAGTAACAATGGAGCATCCGCAATTATTTGCAGTAATCTCAATTACTCACCTTCGCCAGGTATGTTTAGCTTGTGAGTATACAATATATAAGATTGCAATAAATTAATATTTATTCGCTTGTGTGATAGGTCGGGTAAAGATTTTAGGAGGTTCTATGCGTACAGAGCAGGATATGTTTGACTTGATATTAAATATGGCCGGCAAGGATGAACGGATTCGTGCGGTTTTTATGAACGGTTCAAGAACTAACCCTAATGCTGTAAAGGATATTTTTCAGGATTATGATATTGTATATGTTGTCGAGGAAACAAAATCATTTCGTGAAGACAGGCAGTGGATCGACCAATTCGGAGAACGGATGTATATGCAGTATCCTGAAGAAAATTCGTATTATCCAAGTGATATGGAAAATTGCTATGGCTGGCTGATTCAATTTTCTGATGGAAACCGTCTGGATCTGCATGTATGCACATTAAACCATGCACTTAAAGGAATTAAAGAGGACAGGCTTTGCAGGATATTGCTGGATAAGGATAAATGTCTGCCTGATATTCCGGAAGCAACAGATGAGGATTATTGGATAAAGAAACCCACAGAAATTCACTACCTGAATACCTGCAATGAATTCTGGTGGTGCCTTAATAACGTTGCCAAAGGCCTTTGGCGGGAAGAGGTACCATATGTGATGGATATGCTGAATTTGGTTATCCGTCCGCAGTTAATTCGTCTATTGAGCTGGAAAATCGGATATAAAACAAATTTTACAGTCAGTATTGGAAAGTCAGGCAAATACATGTATAGGTGGCTGGAAGAAAATGAATGGAGAGCATTTTTGAAAACCTACTCTACCGGAGTTGTAAGAGATATCTGGGAAGCAGTATTTATCATGTGTGACTTATTTGACAATATTGCCAAAGAGTTGTCCCGGACTATGAATGTTAAGTATAACGAAATTGAGGCAAGTAACAGTTTGAAGTTTTTGAAAGATGTTCATGCTTTACCCGAAGGTGCCAAAGAAATATATTGATAGGGTTACCATTACCAGCTTCAAGCAACTATTATAGAAATATATGGACTTGATTGTGTCGATAAAAATTTCCTTGATAAGCAGCTTGAAGGGCTGATGAGATGGCGTGAACAATGCGGCAGAGAAAATGGCGGATTTTAATCCAGCCTGCATGAATATTTCAGGTATGTTTTCAAAGCTGACAACAATTGATATAACACTGCATATATTTTTTCAGCATGTAAAAAATATAACATTATTCGAATAGAATAATTATCCAGAATGTGATAAAATACCTATTAAAATCAACGGAAGAAGGTTGAGAGATGTCGAAAAGCGTAGATGGTTCAAAAAAAGCTGAGATAACCATGCGTATGTCGGAATTTGAGATGCCTCCTATGCAGGATGTATTATTTGTCGGCAGGAGGGCACCTATCGGGCCGGAGGCAGCAAGGCGTATGGTTGATATATTATCTCCCGAACAGTATGAGATTATAAAGGTAGATCATCCGGTTATAGAGGCTATGGTTGTAAGAAAGGCCCTTTTCAGTATGCTTCCGAAAGAGAAACTGGTTGTACTTATGATGGAGGAAGGGGAGCAGGTTGCTAATGAAGCAACAATAGTTAAAGCGCAGGTAAATATTGTGCTTCAGGTTAGCAAGGCCATAGATTTATGATAAGAAAAGTTTTTGAAATTATGACAAAAGACTTCACAACGGTTGATGCCTTTTGGGGGATCAGGCGAGTTCAGGAGATAGTTGAAAAAACTAATCTGGATTGTTTTCCGGTTATTGATAATGGAAAGATTGTGGGGATCCTGACCAGGAATGATTTGATAAGGGCTCATTCCAACAGGATAGTACTGGATGCCATGTCCGGAAGATGCAAGTACATTGAGGAGAACGAATCTGTTTGGAGAGCAAAGGAACTGTTTGAAGAAGAAGGCAGTCCTATTCTTCTTATCACATACGGAGATAAGGTAACCGGTATTATAACAAAAAATGCTGTTGACGTTGAAATAGGAAAGCATATTGATATGCTGACCGGTTTGTATAAAAGCAGCTACATTATACATAAATCTCAAAAACTCCTGGATCAGGGCGGAGAAATATCCATAATATTCTTTGATGTGAACAATTTCGGGTATATCAATAAAAAATTTGGACATACCGTAGGGGATAATATTTTAAAGGAAATTTCCAAAATCCTTAAAGAGTGTGTACCGGCAGATACATTCCTCTGCAGATACGGTGGAGATGAATTCGCCCTTTTAACGGATAAGTGTGCGGAAGATTGTGAAGTACTGGCCCAGGAGATATTGAGCAGAGTCAGGCTGCATAAATTTGTTTGTGATATATGTGTGGGGATTTCTGCGGGAATTGCAGAGGGAAAGAGGTGTGATTCCAGAGGCGGGGATATGTACAATGGCATCACAAATCTCATAAACCTTGCAAGCCTCGCTTCCACAAAGGCAAAAAAGGAAAAAGAAAATCTTGTACTGGGGTTTAGCGGAATTATTGATGAAATGGCCATATAGAAACGGAAGAAAAATTTTCAATTAAATATTAATTATATTTGGAACTTTTTACAATATCCGTCGTCAAAAGTATTTGAGGTGGGGAATTATGAAAAAAGTAAAGATTTTATTGAGTGTTTTTACATTAACGACTATTACTTCCGTTTTTTTGCCTTCAATATGTGTTGCTGAAATATCAAATGAAACAAACAGCTTTAAGCAAGCCGGGATCAACAAGACCATAGATGAAAAGCTGTTTATTTTACCAAATTATAATTGCGACCCTAAAATGCTGATTCCTGGTAATCCGGATATTGATCTCAAGTTCCTTGTGAAACAGTTACCATAAAACAAAAGATATTATATTTTTCCAAGCCATAAATACAGTGAACCATCTGTTTATATGGTCTTTTTTTTAAAATTTGGAGGTTTTCCATAATGTGCACAAGCTTTGCCGTTTATTCCAATGAGCCTGTTTATGGCATGAATATAGACCATCCGGACAGGGAAAGGAAATTCAAAATAACACGCATAAAATGTGGCAGGGGCTGTATTGACAGCGGTAATTGTCATAAATGCCGCTTAAACAGTAATCCCATTATCCGTTTTCATTGTCAAAACAGGGAAAACGGCAAATTTCTCGATTCGGCCTGTATGAATAGTCTGGGTATGTTTTCAAATTATCAATTTCTTGTTCCCAACAATGACTTACCGATTCAAAAACCAAAGTTCAACAAAATCTCGGACGGTAACTTGTTTTCACAGTCTCAAATGTATACTGGAACGGTTTCTGAACTGCTGGAGAGGATGGGCGGCAAAACCGTATATTACAGCAATTTGTACGGTTCGTTCAAATTACATAATATGTTTGCAGATAAGGAGGGACATGCTATTGTCCTTGAAGAGGGGGAAAACGGTAATGCGATAACCAAT
Source organism: Bacillota bacterium (assembly GCA_023392075.1). Classification (GTDB taxonomy): domain Bacteria; phylum Bacillota; class Clostridia; order Acetivibrionales; family DSM-1351; genus Ruminiclostridium. Next base: position 29,331 of record JAEVZU010000144.1, read on the forward strand.
CTGCAGGACGGCTTCATGGTGATGACTAATTTCCCGGTGCACGAATTTAAAGGAAAGCATTATTCGGAAGTGTATGGAGACGGAAGTGACAGGTATAAATTAGCAAGTGATGAAATAATAAAACACAAAAATAATTTCAGCATACATCAGGCTCTGGATGTTCTTAAAAAAGTCAGACATACGTCTGAATATTTTAAGACTGTCTGTTCAATGGTTTTTGATCCGGTCAGGCTACATATATATTTAGCCCTGTCAGGAGAATTTCAACGGATTTGGAGAATTTCCATAATGGAAGACATTATAGAGTCCTATAGCGGGTTCAGGGGAACACACAAGTTTAAGGTCGGAGCTAAAGGAATTCTTGCATCGGAACTGGAGATATGCATGTAGATTAACAAAAAAAAGAACATTTGTTCTGCCGACGTTCCCGTATTATAATATTTATTGGATATGTAACGCGGTACTTATTACAATATCCAATAAGCATAAAATGGATCAATAGACGGTTAAATATTTAATAAAATTGACAATAAAGCTCGAATAATGTTGGATATTCGAGCTTTATGCTTGTTAAAACAGTCCGATTAGCTTAGAATATTATATAAATTAATGGATTCAATAAAAACGATTAATTACTATAGAGTACGTAAATAAATAAAAAGAGTTTTCTTAGACTTTAACAACTTTGGGAAATAGTGCAGAATATAATTATAAGTTTAATACCGTTACAATTGGATATTTTCTACAAAAACTTCAGCGTATGAGAGGGCAAAATTGTTAATTGCATCCAATATATTTTAAAAAACTTATTATATAATATACATAACCCTCTATTGACAATGTACAATACGCTGTCAATAGAGGGTATGAGGTATCCATTTATAAAATGGACATAGGAGTGATTAGTATTGCTTTTTAGTATTATCCTGGAATCATATTCTGCGCTGTTATTCTCGTTAACTATTTGTTACATAATATATAGACTAAATACCGACCTAAAAAAAGTTTCTTTAATAAACTATGTTTTCAGCAGCCTGTCCATTGCTTCTATTGTTGCTCTCATCAATGTAACGATGCCGGATTCAATCATAGGCATAAAAATGATAGGTTATATTCTGGCAACTGTGTTTATGATAATGATTTTTTGTAAACACAATATGTACTATTCTGCTGTTTCAGCCTTTTTCGGCCTGCTTACGCTTGGCTTTGGCGAACTTCTTGTGACACTTGTCTATGTCTACCCGATGAAGCTGAGTAAATCCGAGTTCAGAAGCAGCTTTATACATGTTACTGTTGGAGATCTTCTGATTTTTTTGTTCTCCTATTTAATCCTCAGGTTTATATCCGATGATTTTATGAAAGCACGTAAAAGAATCTATAAAAATAACAAGCGCTTTATGATTTTGCTTTTCGGGAACCTTATGACGGTTTTGGTAATACTTTTATTTCTATTCAGCCTGTTTGATTACACCACAGAGTTTCAGAGCAATATCACCCAAAACGGCAGGATCTATATGAACGTCATTATTATAGTTGCAGTATTGATGGTATCAATAGTGGGAACCATATACCTAATAAATTTCTTTTTACTCAACAGAATAAAATATGACAGATTGAAGATGAATAATCTAAAGGATGTAATGACCGGAACTCTTAACAGAGGATCGGGGCTTAAGTTCATTGAAGAACAGCTGGAGTTATGTAAAAAGCAAAAAAAGAACATGACCATATGTTATATTGACGTTAATGACTTAAAAGTTATAAATGATATGCTTGGTCACAAAGAGGGAGATTTTCTTATAAAGACAGTTATATGCACTATTAAAAATACCATCAGGGAGACAGATGTGATAAGCAGACTTGGCGGAGATGAATTTGTCATAGTATTCCCGGGTTGTACAATGGACTATTCCGAGAAGGTCATGAACAGGATTTCCGGGGAATTAAAACAATTAAAGCCGTTTTCAAATAAAGACTATACAATTAGTATCAGCTATGGATTTTCACATTATGACGGGGAAATGGAAATAACGGTTGACGGCTTGCTGGACATGGCCGACCGTCAGATGTACCAGAACAAGAGGGCAATCAAGGCTATGGCTTGAGCCTGGCCGGTATTTTAGCATAGATTTTTGCATATGAAAATTTCATTTGGAATTCACCGGCCCTTCACAATTATTTTCAGGAGATGATGTATAATAATATCATTCCGGAAATGACGTGAAGGGTCTTTCCAATTTAAGAAGGTGACTGTATGTATAAGATTCTGGTAGTTGATGATGAAAAAGGGATACGTGAAATTATTAAGAAATATGCAGTCTTTGAAGGCCATGAGGTCAGTGAAGCGATTGATGGTATGGAAGCGGTCCGGATATGCAGGGAAAAGGATTTCGATATCATAATAATGGATATTATGATGCCTGAACTGGATGGCTTTTCCGCCTGCAAGGAAATAAGGAAAACAAAGAATATACCTGTACTCATGCTTTCGGCGAGAGGTGAGGAATATGACAAGATTCACGGGTTTGAACTCGGAATCGATGATTATGTAGTAAAGCCGTTTTCTCCAAAGGAACTGATGATGAGAGTCAATGCAATAATGAAGCGCAGCAGCGGAGCAGGTACCGAAGAAAATAAGAAGGAAATAGTAAAGCTGGAAGGCTTGACTGTGGACTTTACGGGAAGGCTTGTCCATATTGACGGGGTTAAAACCGACATGTCACCAAAAGAGTATGATCTGTTGTTTTATTTTGTAAAAAACAGGGGTATAGCCTTGACCAGGGAAAAACTGATAACAGATGTCTGGGGTTACGACTTCTTTGGTGACGACAGGACCCTGGATACTCACATTAAACTGCTCAGAAAGAGCCTTGGTGATTATAGCAAATATATAGTTACCCTTAGAGGGGTGGGATATCGCTTTGAAACTTGAAAAAATGAGTATAAAATACAAGCTGTTTTTTTATCTTGCCCTTTTTGCAGCAGTAATGCTGGTAATGCTATGGTTCTTCCAGATCGTATTCCTGGATGACTTTTACAGGCGGATAAAAATCAACAGCATAAAATCGTCCGCTGAAACGATTGAGAAAAATATAAATAATGAAAATCTGAATGTTTTATTGAATTCCATTTCAAAGCAGAATCAAACCTATATAAGGATCATGCTTGAGGACGGGACCAATGTATTTTCCTCTGATGCCGCTCCTGACAGCCTGATACACAGGATGCCCAGCAATGAACTGTACGATTTATATAAAAGAGCCGAGCAAAACGGAGGAGAACTGCTTGAGTCCCGGGGAGGTGAACCCCGGGACAGACTATTGAAGGATAAATATTTTCAGGGTCCCATGCCTAAAGGTATCGGACGGATAGATGAAAGTGTGATCTATGTCAGGCTGGTGGAGAAGGAGGATGGCTCTAAGGTGGTAGTAATGCTTAATTCAACCATCACACCGGTTAATGCCACAGTGGATACCCTGAGAGTGCAGCTGGTATATGTTACCATAATAACGATCCTGTTGGCGCTGGGGTTGGCCCTTTTTGTCTCAAAAAGAATATCCAGACCCATTATTAAAATTAATGATTCGGCGAAAGAACTGGCTAAAGGTAATTATGAAACCACTTTCGAAGGAAGAGGCTACCTGGAGATTGCAGAACTGAACGATACGCTTAATTATGCCGCAAAAGAGCTGTCAAAAGTCGAGGGCCTCAGGCGTGAACTCATTGCGAATATCTCCCATGACCTGAGAACACCTTTGACCATGATAACCGGTTATGGAGAGGTCATGCGGGACCTGCCCGGCGAGAACACACCTGAAAACATTCAGATAATAATCGATGAGGCAAAGAGGCTGACCACTCTGGTAAATGATATCCTGGATATCTCAAAGTTCAGGTCGGGAACCCAGAGCCTGGCAGCAGAACGCTTTAACCTGACTAAAAGTGTAGAGGAAATATTGGTCCGGTATAATAAACTGACCGAACAGGATGGTTACAAGCTTAATTTTATCAGCAGCGGTAATGCCTGGGTAAAAGCCGATCCGGTGAAAATATCCCAGGTCTTATATAATCTTATTAACAATGCCATAACTTATACCGGACCGGATAAAACTGTTACAATTGTGCAGAGTAATAATGGGGAACATGTTAAAATTGAAATAATTGATTCGGGGGAGGGAATAGAGGAAGAACTGCTGCCCTTGATCTGGGACAGGTATTACAAGGTGGATAAGGCACATAAAAGGGCTGCTATAGGTACTGGACTGGGATTGTCCATTGTTAAGACTATTCTGGACATGCACCGGGCGGAATACGGTGTAATCAGCAAAAACGGTCAGGGCAGCATCTTTTGGTTTGAATTGAAGCTGGATTAGGTATAAATAGGTATGTGAATGTCCCGGGAAAATTTCTTGACGTATAGGAATTTTATATGTTTTAGATAGTGCCCCAAAGGAGTCCGGAGGACTCCATGTGAACAAGATAATTTGCTAAGCAAATTTCTTGCCGATTGCCTGGTATTGGTGTAAAATAAAGCTTGGCTGTAAAAAACTCTAATGTTCGTGGAGGCATAATTAGTGAATGAACTAATATATATTACAGGTCATAAAAATCCCGATACTGATTCAATATGTTCTGCCATAGCATATGCCGAATTGAAAAGAAGGCACGCCATGGATGCATTGCCGGTAAGAATCGGCGATATTAACAGAGAGACAGAATTCGTGCTCAAATATTTCGGTGTTGATGCTCCCGAATATAAGGAGACCGTCCGCACCCAGGTGTCGGATTTGAATATGGATATAATCAATCCGGTCTCCGAAGACATCTCAATAAAGGCAGCCTGGAGTATAATGCAGAAAAATAACATCAAGGTTTTGCCTGTTGCCGATATAAACAGCAAGCTGTTGGGCATAATTACCCTGTCCGATATTACAAGCAGCTATCTGGATGCACTTGAAAACAATATCCTGTCAGCAAGTAACACTCCTTTAAGAAATATTACCGATACCCTTAATGCCAGACTTATATGTGGAAATGAAGATGAATTCAGGGCTGCAGGCAAAGTAGTTATTGCTGCTATGATTCCTGAGGATATGGAGCCTTTTGTGGAAAAAGGAGACATTGTCATTATCGGGAACAGGAAGGACAGCCAGCTTAAGGCTATCTCCATAGGAGTCAGCTGTTTGATCCTTACCTGCGGAGGACAGATAGATCAGGAAGTACTGGATTATGCGCAGGAAACAGGTTGTATTGTACTGGAGACGTACTATGATACATTTACTACTGCAAGGCTTATAAATCAAAGCATTCCGGTCAGTTACATCATGACCAGGAAACAGCTCGTTTTATTTAACATCCACGACTATATAGACAATATAAAAGAAAAAATGCTCAAGACCCGGTACAGGAGCTATCCTGTCATCGACGACGAGGGCCGGATAAAGGGCTTTATCTCCAGATATCATCTCATTTCGCAGAGAAGAAAAAAGATTATTCTTGTGGACCATAATGAAAGAGCCCAGACCATAGACGGAATAGAGCAGGCCGATATCCTTGAAATTATTGACCATCACAGAATAGGGGATATTCAGACGAGTTACCCCATATATTTCAAAAACGATGCAGTCGGCAGTACGTCCACACTGATTGCCAACATGTATTTCGAAAATGGATTGAATCCTTCAAAAAAGATAGCTGGAATACTATGTGCCGCTATAATTTCCGATACTATGAAATTTAAATCTCCCACCAGCACTTATGCCGATGAACTGGCTGCCCAAAAGCTTGCCAAGATTGCCGACATCAATATCGAAGAGTTTTCAAATGCACTGTACAAGGCCAGTGCATCCCTGGAAGGAATGAGTCCGCAGACAATACTTGACTATGATTTTAAGGATTTTATTCTTAATAAATACAAGATAGGAGTAGGACAAATAAACTCCAGTGATTCAGAAGCCTTTGGAAAGGTGAAGGATAGTCTTCTGAAGCACATGAAAACCATTCAGGAGAACAAGGGCTACAGTCTTATACTTCTGATGGTGACAGATATTATAAACGAAGGCTCTGAAGTGCTTTACGCAGGCGATGATTCAGGACTTGTGGAAAAGGCGTTCAATATTAAAAACGGTGAACACAGCGCCTTCCTCAGCGGTGTTGTTTCCAGAAAGAAGCAGGTAATTCCCATGCTTTCAAGGGCAATACAGAGAGAGATGCTGTAGTGCATATTCTGCTGTTACCAAAGTCAATTACTAATTGGTTCGAAGCCTTCGCTTTTCAGCCGATAGCAATTGACTTGAAAAAACAATTTTAAATAATAAAATATAATTGTAAAAAGGACTGTCTCATTAGGCTGCGGCTCGGGATATCAGATATTTTGTCTGGTGTTTTGAAATGCAATTAATGTAGAGGGTCCTTTTATGTTATTGCGGGAATAAAAGGAATACGGCTTATTTGATATTGTTATATCCATGTTAAGAAAAGGTTAATTTTTTTACAGAAATCAGGCTATGTTCAGAAAATCATCACATTGCTATATTATCATTTGTTTTATAGCAATCAAAATAATTTAAGTTAAGAGGTGGTGCAGATGGCCGAGCCAAAGTTAAGACATGAAATAAAGCATAATATAAATTACTCCGATTACATTGCTTTGCGGCAAAAGTTGAAGCATATAGCCAGACAGGACCCGCATGCGGGTGATAGCGGAAAATACAGGATAAGAAGCCTTTATTTTGACAATTACAGCAACAAAGCTCTTATGGAAAAAATAAACGGTGTCAATAACAGGGAGAAATTCCGCATCAGGTACTATAATGATGATTTAACCTTTATCAGGCTTGAGAAAAAAGGAAAGGTAAACGGTTTGTGTTTCAAGAGGTCTGCCAAGCTGACCGAAAGTCAATGCAACCTGATAATTTCAGGTGAGCTGGACTGGATGAAAAAATCAACCGATCCGCTTCTGATCGAGCTTTATTTTAAAATGAATTACCAGCAATTGAAACCAAAAACCCTAGTAGATTACGTAAGAGAGCCATTTATATATGAACCCGGCAATGTACGGATAACAATCGACACCGATATAAAAACTGGGTTGAGCTCAAAGGAGCTCTTTAACAGGGAATTACCCACTCTCAAAACCAGAGGCAATGATTTCATAATTCTTGAAGTGAAATACGATGAGTTTCTGCCAAATATAATAAGAGATATCATACAGCTGGACAACAGAAGGAATACCGCTTTTTCAAAATATGCGGAAGCAAGGGTGTTTGGTTAATTAGTCAGTTAATTATAATATAAAATTTAATTTCAGGAGGAATATTATGACATTCAACGATATTTTTAAATCAAGCTTTATTGAAAAGGTGAGCTCCTTTTCACCATTGGACATGGTTATTGCATTGGGCCTCTCATTTATTCTGGGACTTTTCATCTTTTATGTTTACAAGAAAACCTTTAACGGAGTGATGTATTCGGCCAGCTTTGGGGTATCACTCATGGCAATGACGCTGATAACCACACTGATAATTTTAGCTGTCACCTCAAACATAATTCTGTCGCTGGGTATGGTAGGTGCTCTGTCGATAGTACGTTTCCGATCCGCTATTAAAGAACCAATGGACATTGCATTCCTATTCTGGGCCATATCGGCAGGAATTGTAACAGGTGCGGGATTAATACCGCTTTCGGTCTTTGGTTCTGTTTTTATAGGAATAATAATGATAGTTTTTGTGAACAAAAAGAGCTCGGACAATCCGTATATACTTGTGGTTAACTGTGCCGACGACAAAGCGGAGGAACTGGTCACGGGTACTGTCGGCAAAAGTGTGAGAAAATATCTGGTCAAATCCAAGGCGGTATCGGCAACAGGTATCGAACTGACAATGGAAGTGAGACTTAAAGATATGACAACTCAATTTGTAAATAGTGTATCGCAGCTTGAAGGTGTGTCAAATGCAGTTCTGGTAAGCTACAACGGAGAATACATGTCATAAGTCCGGAGGTTTGAACTATTATGATAACCAGTAGGAAAATCAATATTTTAATAATAAGTTTAATTATTTTCGCTGTAATTTTTACGGGTTTACTGGCAGCTGTTCCAAAGGTTACAGGCAATGATGAGGCTGCAGTATCGGAACCGGATTATGCAGGCGGGGTATTCGATAAGAATAAAATAACAACTATCGATATTCAGGTGGATGAGGATGACTGGCAGAATATGCTTGACAATGCCACCAAGGAGGAGTACATTTCCTGCAGTCTGACCATAAACGGTCAAGCCGTGAGTACCGTGGGAATAAGACCCAAAGGAAATTCCAGTCTTAAAACCGTTGCAAGCTCTGATTCGGACAGATACAGCTTTAAATTTGAATTTGACCATTATATTGAAGGACAGACCTTCATGGGGCTGGATAAAATGGTAATAAACAATGTGCAGTCGGATGCTACCTATATGAAGGATTACCTGTCATATGACCTCATGACCTATATTGGTGTCAAAACTCCTCTGTTTGCGTATACAAATGTGACCGTTAACGGTGAGAACTGGGGATTGTATATAGCTGTTGAGGCAATTGAGGAATCTTTTGCACAGCGTAATTATGGCAGTGATTACGGAATGTTTTACAAGCCCGAAAGTATGGAAATGGGCGGCGGGGCTCAGGATAACAATGCCGGGCAGAGACCGGCGCCGGCTGCACGGCAGAACAGTACCGGCGAAAATACCGAAGAAAACGGAACTCAGGATAACGCCCGGCAGCAAGGACAGGAACTGAATCTACAACAGCAGAATACCCAGGAACAGAACCCTCAGCAGCAAAATACAAAGGAGCAGAACCCATCGCAGCAGGAGCGGCAACCGGGTCAGCAACAGCCGGATACACAACAGCGAAATATTGGAAGAGGCATGTTTGGCGGTACAGGCGGCGGTACCGACCTTGTTTATACCGATGATGAAATTGACAGCTATTCCAACATCTTTGACAATGAAGTATTCAAGGGTTCAAAAGCTGATTATAACAGAGTTGTTAGGGCGCTGAAAAACCTTAACTCCGGTATCGATATGGAAGAATATATCGATGTTGATGCAACATTGAGGTATATGGCGGCAAGTACTTTTGTAGTTAACATGGACAGCTATTTCAGCAATATGAAACACAATTATTACCTTTACGAGGAAGATGGAAAGCTGACAATGCTGCCCTGGGACTATAACCTGGCATTTGGCGGTTTCCAAATGGGTTCGGCAGAGGCGGCGGTAAATCTTGCAATCGACACTCCGGTATCAGGGGTTGAAATGCCGGAAAGGCCAATGCTTGCAAAGCTGCTGGAAGTAGAAGAATACAAGGAGAAATATCACGAATACCTGAAACAGCTTGTGGATGAATATTTCAACAGCGGCTATTTCGAAAAAACTGTCGATTCTGTAAATGCTCTTATTTCAGACTATGTCAGGAATGATGCAACTGCTTTCTATACCCACGTACAGTATACAAAGGCTGTTGCAATGCTTAAGGAATTCGGGAAGCTGAGAGCGCAAAGTATAGAGGGACAGCTCAATGGTACAATACCTGCCACAACAGCCGGACAGTCCGGCGCAGGTGACAAGCTTATAGATGCATCCTCGATAAAGCTTTCCACCATGGGGTCGCAGGGAGGCGGAGGTGAAGGGCGGGGTGGAATGAACCGGCAGGGCTGGAATGACAATAATTCCGGCACCAAAAGCACTCGGCAGTCCGGCGGTTCAAAAAACGTAGATCCGCAGCAGGACACACCACAGGACAGCCAAATACAGCCTGATAGTCAGAAGGCGGGAAATCAGCAGAACGGAATGGTGTTGCCGCCCGATGGCACGCAGCCACCTGACGGTATGCAGCAGGGTGGAGGCGGTCTTGGAGAAAACAATCGTGGAATGGGCGGCCCGGGACCGGGCGGCTTCGGGATGGAGGGACCTGCCGGACAGCAGTCTGCCCAGGGCCGGTCTGGCAATAATATTTTGATTATCGCGGGAAGTGTGGTATTTTTGCTGGCAGGCTTGATTTTCTCAATGAGATTCAAGAGAAATAAATACATTTGATTTTGATTTAACGCGTTGTGCCGGATGATTTAAATTTTGCTTTACCTGTGTAATCATTAAGATCAACTGGTAACTTCCGTACTAACTTCATAAAATAAGCACGCACCAAAAACAATTACGAAAATTGTATCGCCTCATTTAAAGTGGTTTTACCGTCGCTCAAACTCGACATCCTATCTCGGTTTGAAGCTCAAAGCAGCGTCCTGCTGCTTTGCCGGCAAAACCGCTTTACCTTCGGCGGCAATTTATCGTAATTGTTTTTAACCGTTCATCATTATTTATGAAGTTGTCCTGGAGTTACCAGTTGATTCTAATTGAATATATCTGTAAAGCAAAACAAAATTTTAATTGGTACAACGAGTTAAATTAGATAAATGGGTATTGGCGCAACATAATCAAAAACAATTCATTAATACAATTACTTTTTCCCTTCATCAATTTCTTTTAAAAGTTTGGTTTTAAATTTATCATAGGGTTTTCCGGTAAAATCATAAAAATCCGAGGTTTGATCATAAAAAGACTTGATTTTGCCATCCTTCTCCACTTGATAAAAACTGGCGGAAGGATGTCCGAAAATATACTTACCCAAATCATTATTATAGTTCAGACAAAAAATATACATATTATTTTCTTGCAGATTTGGTACCAGATCTTTATATATGTCAGGGATATAAACGGTAACATTCTCAGGCAGTTTATCCCCTTTTAAGGTTTCTAAAACTTTCACTGACAAATTGGTACCACGTACTTCTGATGTGGAGGGATCCCCTCTTTTATCGGCTATTGCTCTTTCGGGAGTGCTTTCTTTAAGCTCGATGGTTTTTGTTTCAATATCAGAAGATATTTCACCTTTTATGATAATATCTGAAGTATTAACAATCTCAGCGGTGTATTTGGGATTTTTAATTTTCATTAAAGCACCGGCGCCAAGATTTGCTTCAACATAACTGGTTTCTGTATATGACGGTTTTATTACGATTTCCTTTTCATTGTTTTGATATAGATAGTATGATACCAAAGATACTGCCATCACCGCAAAAATTGCAAGCCCGATACTTAATTTCAAATTTTTTATCTTCATGACTTTTTCTCCTTTTTAATAACCATACATATTTTTGACATACGATAAATGGTTAAAAATCCCTCAGGCTAATTTGCCCAAGGGATAAATAATTTCGGGAGTGCAGTATCTTTTTCATTTGGATTTATTACCGGAGAAACCATATAATTTTTTTAAGGTCCTGGATCTGGACCAACAAAAACAATCTCATCGCCAATCATATA
>JAEVZU010000202.1 GCA_023392075.1 Bacillota bacterium
AGAATAAAAGCACAGGAGGCTTTTACAATTTAGGCAGAGGTTATAATAACAACGGCGGTAAGCATATTAGCCACAAGATAGGTTACAACATGATTTCACAGCACCGACGATGGTGCTTTTTTTATGTCAAACGGTATCAGTACTTTCCCGTTCAAAGGGAAGTGTGATATCAATAATGGTACCCTGGTTTTCCTTACTTTCTATTGTCAGGCCGTATTCTTTTCCATAATAACTCGTTATACGCTGGTGCACATTCCGAATCCCAAGGGACCGGTGTTTGTGTTCCGGGGAGTTATCCGAAGGGTTAACGGATATATTATCCTGCGACAGTGTGTCTCGAATTTGCTGCAGTGTCTCAGGGGACATGCCGGAACCATTATCTGCAATATAGAAATGGAGAAGATCATTTTCTATACTGCAGCTGATGCTGATATAGCAGTTTGCTTCTTTTTCGCTAAAGCCGTGTTCAATGCTGTTTTCCACGAAAGGCTGCAGGATGAAGGCAGGTATATTCAAATTCTGCAATTTTTCCGGAATGCTGTAGTCAAATATAAACTTTGCCGGAAAACGGATATTTTGTATGGTCATATACCGGTTAATCTGTGCAATTTCTTCTCTCAGTCTGGCAATGGGAAATCTGTCCAGATTATAGCGGAGCAGATCGGACATGCAGACTGCTATTGTTTCAATAGTAGGGACGTTGTTGATATTGGCCAGGGATTTTATAACATTCAGCGTGTTGTAAAGAAAATGATGATTAATTTGAAATTGAAGCATCTGTATATGCATTTGCTGTTCGGTCAGCCGAATCTGATAATTCTGCTCAACACTGTCGGTAAGGCGCTGATTCAGATTATTAAAGCTGTTGACCAGCTTTTTAAGCTCCTGATTTGAGCCGCAGCTTTCCATACTGATGGCACTGTAGCTATCGGTATTGTAGGAATCTATCGTATCACAGAGCCTGGAAATGGAAGCAGTCAGTTTTTGGGATAAAATAATTGCAAGGATCAGTCCCAGAAAGAGGATAAGAGAAAAAACACCCAGATAATTGAGAAAATTATTTTGATAAATCCGGTTTATGGTGTGGCTGTCAAGGAGTTGAACCAGATGCCAGCCGGTTGTTTTATTGTAACAGCCGTTTACAAGGTAGGTTTTATTACCGATTGACAATTTCTGAGTCTTGATGGAATCGCTTTTTAAAATAGAATTATTAAATTCCGACAGAGAAGACAAAAGTTCAGTATGAGACGATTGATCATTTATATAAGAAGTATCGGAAGAATAGGTCAGCTGGCCATCCGAGTTGTATATCAGGATAGTATTTTCAACATTTTGCGCCGAAATAAAAATATTTTCCACTGATTTGAAGTTTATTTCTGCATAGCAGATACCAAGTTCTTTAAAGTCATAGCCGTCAAACAGTATTTTAATCATGGGCAGTACGTTTTTCTGGGAACCGATGGATGTCTGCTGGAGAGGTGCAAAATAGGTACTGTTCGGAGCGCTTCGCGCAATATCCTTCCAAGCCTTTATATTCTTGGAAATTTGAGCCTGCCGCTGGATAATATTATAGTCAAATGTATAACCGAAGCGGTTTTCAAAAACACAGGCCACAAGATTCTGGTTCAGCCGGTTTGCCTGACTGAACTGGGACCTGAATTTGGTGGAATCATGGGAGTAGGAGAGATAGTTATCCTTATAATTGGTAATCATCGCTTTTTTTATATCCTGATTGAGCAGCGGCAAATCGGCAATTTTTGTGGCATCTGCAAGTAAGGTATCGAGGGTCAGATTGGCCTGCGAAATAATTGTTTCCATTGAGGTATGATAATCGGACACAAGTGAGGAAGCATTACGATTTGCTGTAATAATGCCGACTAAGGTTATTGGTATGGTTACTAACAGCAAAGCTGCCAAAAAAAGCTGTGTTCGGTAGGATAGATTCTTAAATCTCATTGGTGTCCCCTTGACTGAGTATTTTGGCTGAAATGTAAGTTTAGTATACCATAATAAGTATCTGTTAAATATGAATAAACCAAGGAAAATACCATAGGACACCAAAGCAAAGTTCTATTTTGCCACAATTTGATTCGCTATAATAAGACTTACTCAAGTAAGACATGAAGTAATCGGTTCATATTTGGAAATCAGGTGTAAAATACACAGACAGGAGCGGAATAAAATGAATAATGCGGAGAGAATTAAGGCAGTGATAAAAGGTGAGCCCGTAGATTATGTTCCGGCAGGGTTTTGGTTCCATTATAGTTCAAACTATTCTGTGGAAGAGATGATAGATGCCCACATGAAACTCTATAATGAAACTGGAATGGATATTATCAAAATCATGCAGGATTATAGTTATCCAATCAGCGGAGAGATTACATGTGCACAGGATTGGTACAATATTAAAATCAAAGGCGTCGATTCCGGGGAGTTTGCAAAAATCGCGGGAGTGATCAGGGGAATTCGTGCCGGAGCAGGTGAGGACGTGCTTTTATTCCAAACAATGTTTGGACCTTTTAAAGCGGCATCTATTGCATTTGGTGAAGATGTTCTGATGAAATATAGTAAGGAAGCTCCGGAAGCAGTAAGAGCAGGTATAAAGATTATTGCGGATGGGTTGGAGCAGTGGGCGAAGGAATATCTGAAAATAGGTGCCGATGGGATTTATTATTCAGCCCAGTATGGTGAGGTGGGAAGATTTACAAAGAACGAGTGGGAAGAGCTGGTAAAGCCTTTTGACCTTCAAATTCTAAATGTGGCCCGTCAGACCCCTGAAAAATATAATATTCTGCATATTTGCGGCGAACCGGAATATAGTTTTGAAACCCATATAGACAGATTTGGAGAGTATCCGGCTGACTTGGTAAACTGGTCTGTTAAGGACAATGGATACAGCCTGGAAAGAGGCAGAGATTTCTTTAAGGCAGGTATCCTCGGAGGTATGGACAACAAGGGAAATGTCCTGAGGGGACCGAAAGAGAAGATTGAGGAAGAAGTTGGGTCAATCCTGAACAGATTTGGTACCACCGGGATAATGATCGGTGCGGATTGTACAATACAGGGAGAAAATATCCGCCTCGATTATATAAAGGCAGCAGTCGATGCTGCTCATAACTACAAAAAATAAACGGGAGGAAAGTATTATGAAAAAAAAGTTAGCGCTGTTGTTATGTGCGATGCTGACAGTTACAAGCCTGGCAGCATGTGGGAACCAGGAGCCGGGAGCAGTAAATCCCACTAATGAAGCAAAAGGAAATGTGCTGACAATCGAGTTTTTTCAGCAGAAGGGTGAAGAGGGACCGCAGAAGGGGTATCAAGCTATTATTGACAAATTTAACACAGAAAATCCTGATATCAAAATTGAAATGAATACCGTTCCGGATCCCGGCACAGTATTGACATCCAGAATTTCATCAGGTGATATACCGGTTATATTTTCCGATTATCCCACACAGCAGCAGTTCAGGCAGAAAGTAGCCAATGGATACGTGCAGGATCTCTCTGACAAGGAGTTTTTGAAAAATGTGAATACATCATCACTTGAAATGACAAAGCAGGACAACGGTGGCTACTATGCGTTGCCTTACAGCCGCAATTATATAGGCGTATACTATAATATGGATATTTTCGAAAAGAATGGACTTCAAGCGCCGACAACCTGGGCTGAATTCATAAAGGTATGTGACAGTTTAAAGGCGGCAGGCATTACAGCTATGGGGCTTCATGGAAAAGATCCCGGCCGTGTAGGTCACATGTTCCAGAGCGCAACAGTCGCATGGGCACCCAATGGAATTGAAACCATTGCAAAAGCGGCAAAAGGAGAGGCCAGGCTTGAAGGCAATGCCGAGTTTACCGAAGAATTTAACAAAATGGCAACGCTGTTTAAATATGCAAATGCAGATGCGCTGGCACTTTCTGATACGGCATGCTATGAAAATTTTGTAAATGGGCAGTATGCAATGTGTATTACAGGCTCTTATGCAAGGGGAACGCTAAAGTCCAGCAATCCCGACATGAAGCTGGGTGTATTTCCGCTGCCAAACGAGACAAAAGAAACAACCCGTATCCTTTCGGGCATAGATGCAGCCATATGTGTATCTGCAAAAGCATCTGACAGTGAAAAAGAGGCTGCATATAAATTTCTGGCATATCTGGCCAAAACAGATAATACACAGACCTTCTGCAACTATGATGGGGCACCTTCCTGTATCAATGGAGTTGTTAACGATGACAAAGGAATTGCACCTATGATTGAATTGATTAATAATGGACAAACACATGATTGGATGGCATCTACGGTTAACAATAATGTTATATCGGACCTGTATAATGTAGTACAGGGTTTCTGGGACAACAAAAATGTAGAGGCGGTACTTAAGAATATGGATTCATCCATTGCGGCAACATCTGCCAAATAACAGCAGGAAAATTCCTCGTAAAATGTTCCGAATAGTGATAAAAGATGGCGGAAGTGTACACGATACTTCCGCCATTTTAATAATAAATATTTTCGGACTTGGAGAGTTTTCTTCAGAGAAAGGAAGGATAGAATGAAGGAATTAAAACCTAAAGGGTTGATAACATCTTCAAAAGTAACCTATTTTGGTTTTACAATAATACCGGTCCTACTGTATACGTACTTTTACGTGTTTTCGGTCATTAATGGCATTCGATACAGTTTTACCAACTGGGACGGCATGTCCCAAAATTATGATTTTATAGGATTTAAAAATTATATTTTATTGATGAAAAATCCAAATTTCTGGAACTCTATGAAGACGACCTTATTATACAGTATTATGCTTGTAGTTTGTGTTACGGTTGTCTCTCTTCTACTGGCAATTTCATTGAATTCATTGAAAACGTTCAGAGTATTTACAAAGTCTGTGTTTTTTGTGCCGGCCATGATCGGTGGTGTGACAATTGCATTGATCTGGGATCAGCTGTATTATAGGGTGGTTCCGGTAATCGGTCAGCTGCTGGGAATCGAATGGCTTTCCCAAAGTCTTTTAATGACCGGAAAAACGGCTCTGCCTGCGGTTGTATTTGTTCATGCATGGCAGGCAGTGGCGCTTCCAACGATTATTTTTATAGCCGGCCTGCAGCAAATTCAGGAAGAACAGTTTGAATCGGCACAGATTGACGGTGCAAGCCTGTTCAAGAGATTCAGATACATTACAATGCCGTATATACTGCCCACAGTAACAATAAACGTGATACTGCTGATCAAGCAGGGATTTACTTCTTTTGATTTTCCGTATGCGCTTACCGGCGGTGGGCCGGTACGTTCTACCGAATTAATAGGTATTCTCATTTACAATGATGCATTTAAAAATCTCAAATTTTCTACAGCCAATGCAGAAGCGTGTCTTCTATTTATCGTAGTATCGATTTTCTCATTGACACAGCTGAAATTGACAAGCAAAGGGGGGAATGATTGATGAGAATAGAAAAAGGGGGATTAGGGTGGCGGATTTTAAGGGATACTCTGGTTATATGCGGACTTATCCTGATATTGTTTCCGATATACCTGGTAGTAATCAACTCCTTTAAAACTCTGGATGAAGCAGGAAAGAATTTCTTTGCTCTCCCATCAAGCCTGAATTTTTCAAATTTTATCGACCTGTTTAATAACAGTAGATACTGGACGTTCTTGAGTAATTCCATAAAGATCTCATGCATATCAATTTTATTGATTTTGATATTCGTTCCTTCCCTGTCATATGCAATTGCAAGAAATTCTGATAAAAAGTATTATAATTGTATATATTACTATTTACTGATGGGATTATTTATTCCTTCACAGGTTATTATGCTGCCTGTTACTAAAATGATGACAAGCCTTAACATGCTCAATCATACAGGGTTGATTATTCTGTATCTATCATTTAGCCTGACCCGGGGAGTTTTTCTTTTCGTAAACTATATTAAAGGTCTTCCATATGAAATAGAAGAATCAGCATATATTGACGGATGCAGTGTATTTAAGACCTATGTGAAAATTATACTGCCGCTGGTAAAGCCTATGCTTGCTACACTTCTTATCATGGATGCATTGTGGATATGGAATGATTTTATGTTGCCGTTACTCATGCTGAACAGATCCAGGGATATCTGGACATTGCCGTTATTCCAGTACAACTTTAAGACAGAATATTCATTTAATTATACGATGGCATTTACTGCTTATCTGATGGCTATGGCACCAATGCTTGTTATATATTGTATGGGACAGAAATACATCATCAAAGGTTTGACCGCAGGGGCTGTGAAAGGTTAAGTTTTTCCGATGGCAGAGGAGAATTCTTATGACTACTATTTTAGTTGTTGAAGATGAAGAGTATGCACGGCAGTCGCTGATTAAAAAAATTAAAGAATATGATGTACAAAATCAATTTCAAATACTTGAGGCGGTGAATGGAGAACGTGGATTCGAAATCTATTGCCGGTATTTGCCGGATCTGATTATGACAGATATCCGTATGCCCAAAATGGATGGTTTGGAACTATTGAAGGCTATCAAGAAGAAGAATCCGAAAGCACAGGTTGTTATGTTCAGTGCATATTCGGATTTTGAATACGCGAGAATAGCGTTAAAGGATGGAGCATCTGACTATATTTTAAAACCTGTCGAAAATGAAAAACTCAAAGAGTGCATAGACAAATTCCTGAATAAAAACCGGTCGGAAAAAAGAGAGGTAATAATGACCGGTAAAGATATGACAACCAGGTATATTCTGAAATGCATCCAGGGTGATGAAGCCGCAGACTTTGTAGAACTGAATATGTTTAAAAAGGTATTTGATAAATTCCAGGTGCTCACAATCTTTTTACCCAGATATCAGGAACTGCACGGGGAGGATATATTGCAGAATGTTGTGAATATATTGGGGGAAGAGATGTGGACAGGCTTCCGTTTTGTAGAAACGAAGGGTAAAGTATGGACATTGGTGATTAATAATACTAAAGAAAATATGTCCATACCAAGAAAGTTTCTGGGTATTTTTACAGAAGCCGGTTATAAGGTTTATATGGGAGCAAGCGGGATATACACCGAGCCCGGGAAAGTGAGGACTGCATACCGGGAGGCTTTGGAAGCGTTGGAATATAAAATATTTATTCCGGGGCAGCTTATTACCGGCAGCCAGATAAATAAAAGCTTGCTGAAAAGCTACAGTCTTTCCAAAGAAAAGGAAGCACTTCTCAAAGATGCCCTGGAAAAGAAAAATGCCGGCAAGACGGAATATATCCTGACACAGATTTTTGAAGAAGTGCGGGAAAAAGGCATGATTAAAATAGACTGTATGGAATTGCTCCTGTCACAGATAAGTATTATCCTGCACCGAACGCTGCAGCTTAGCGGAGATGAACAGCTCCGTTTTCGGGAGAGTAGGATGAGTGTTATGGATTTTCCTGATCTTGATGAGATGGAAAACTATTTTCAATCAATAGGAAGAAATATTTGTCTGTTGAGTGAAAAGAATGGTGAAGAAGGCAACCGGGATATTGTTACCGTGATGACTGAGTATGCTCGGGTGCATTTTAGTCAGGATATTACGGTAAAGGAGCTGGCGGAAAAAGTATTATTTATGAATCCGACATATGTAAGTCACATTTTTGCAGAAAGGATGGGAATCAGCTTTTCAACCTGGCTGAGGGAGCTCAGGATGGAGCAGGCTAAAAAGCTTCTTACAGGCAGCAAGCTTTCCATAACTGAAGTGGCTTCCATGTCAGGATATAATGATACATCCCAGTTCATAAGGATTTTCAGGCAGAAAACGGGTATGACACCCAAAAAGTATCGTGACTGGTTTTATACCGAAGGTCGAAAATAAGAAAGGATTCAAACAATGATGGATGAATTGGAGCTATGGCTGTGCGAAGAGGAAGATAGTTTTTTGTCTGATATTGCACAGCTTGTGAAGATACCAAGTGTCTCAGGCCGGGCTGAAGGTGGATTCCCTTACGGGAAGAAGTGTGGTGAGGTTCTTGGGAGAATGCTCTCAATGGGAGAAAAATATGGGTTTCAAACCGACAACTGTGATGGTCATTGCGGACGGATCAGTTTTGGTGAGGCCGACAGGGAGATTGCGGTATGGGGACATCTGGATGTAGTGTCTGCCGGTGATGGCTGGGCTTATGAACCTTTTTCCTGTACCAGGCAAGGGGACTTTATAATTGGCCGGGGTGTGCAGGACAACAAGGGGCCGCTTGTAGCAGTGCTGTACGCAATGAAATATCTGAAGGACAGGATAACCGGTCTGAATGTTAAATTCTCTTTGATTTTTGGATGCAGTGAAGAGAAGGGTATGAATGATATTATCTACTATCTTGCACATCGAAAAGCACCCGACTGGTCTTTTGTTGCGGATTGTGGCTTTCCGGTTTGTCATGGGGAAAAAGGGATATGCCAGGTATATCTGAAATCCGAAAGGCTGGAGGGGAATATCCTCGAGCTGGAGGGCGGGAATGCCCTCAACAGTGTACCCTCAAAGGCCAAAGCAGTTGTTAGAAATATGACTTCAGGAGAAACAGTCTGTATTGAAGCAGAAGGCATTTCAGGACATGCGGCTTTCCCGGAAGGAACAAAAAATGCTGTTGGAGTATTATGCGAAAGTATGCAAAAATCAGCCATTGGCACAAATGAAAGAAAAGTAACCTCCTTTTTAAAAGATATTTGCAGTGATGGCTTCGGAAGTGGATTCGGAATTGCCTGTGAGGATGGAATATCCGGTACATTGACCTGTAATCCGGGAATAATTTCTCTGCAGGATGGCTGCCTTCATATCGGCCTGGATATCCGTTATCCGGTAACGGCAGAAATTGGGGTCATCCTGGATAAGGTAAGGGCAGCAGCGGAAAAGAAAGGCTTTAGGATTACCAAAACAGCAGATGATCCTCCTAACTATATGGATTTAAAGCATCCTATGGTGGAGGAACTGATGAAGGCCTACAAAGAGGAGATCTGTGATGAGAAACAGGCATATGTCATGGGGGGCGGAACGTATGCCAGAAAGCTCCCCAATGCAGTAGGGTTTGGCCCTGGTCTTCCGGTGGATTATACAGAACTTGGCCTTGCAAAAGGACATGGGGCTTGCCACTCTGCTGATGAAGCACAGTCCATTACAAACTTGAAAAGGGCAGTGAGGATTTATGTGCGTGCTCTGAAAAGATTAAATGATAGATTATAACCGTACGGAAGGGAGCAGTAATATGAAGACAATTTCAATAGGAGAAGGAAAAATCCAGGTGCCGGAAATCGGACTTGGATGTATGAGGATTAATGGATTAAAGGAAAAGACCATTTAGGGCAGTATATGCCGGTTGGGAGATTGGAATTTTACTGCCGGAGGCATTACTTTTTCACAAACGGTAGAATGAAGGGGATTGAATATGGATAAAACATTATATACGAACTATTTGATGATTTTAAAGGAAGAACTGATACCGGCGCTTGGTTGTACCGAACCCATTGCCCTCGCTTATGCCACTTCAAAAGCAAGAGATGTTCTCGGTGAATTTCCGGATCATATGGAGATACGATGCAGCGGGAATATCATTAAAAATATAAAAGGTGTTACAGTTCCAAACTCAGGAGGGATGAAAGGCATTGATGCGGCTGCGATTCTGGGCGTAACAGGGGGAGATGCCTCCAGAAAGCTGGAGGTTTTGGAGAGTGTAACACCGGAGGATATTGCAAAAACGCATGAATTGTTAGGAGAAGGTTTTTGCCAATGCTTTCTGGAAGAAGGGGTAGAAAATCTATATATTTATGCAAGGGTTGCCAAAGGGAGTCATTCTGCGGAAGTGACTATCATAAATAAACATACTGGAATTACACGTATAACTAAAGACGGTGAAGTGATTTTTGAAGCCGAAGAGGAATCTGGCAGTCCGAAAATACGCGGAGACAAGTCACTTCTGAATGTAGGAGACATACTGGCTTTTGCAGATGCAGTTGAGATAGAGGATGTAAGAGATGTCATTGGTAGACAGATACAAATGAATAAAGCTATTTCAGACGAAGGGTTAAAAAACGGCTATGGGGCGGAGGTGGGCAGAACCCTGCTAAGAGTGTATGGGGATGACATCAAAGTCAGAGCCCGTGCCAGAGCAGCTGCGGGATCGGATGCCCGGATGAACGGCTGTTCCATGCCTGTTGTTATCAATTCCGGGAGTGGCAATCAGGGTATGACATGTTCTCTTCCTGTTATTGAATTTGCAGAAAGTCTCAATTTACCCGAAGAAAAGATGTATCGGGCTCTGATAGTGAGCAATTTGATTTCCATTCATCAGAAGAAATACATCGGCAGCCTGTCGGCGTACTGTGGTGCGGTCAGCGCCGCCTGCGGGGCAGGAGCGGCCATTACATATCTATATGGCGGAGACTATCACATGATATCGAAAACCATCACCAATACAATTGCAAATGTAGGCGGAATTGTATGTGACGGCGCCAAATCCTCTTGTGCCGCTAAAATCGCATCAGCTGTGGAAGCAGCTATTATGGCTCACTTTTTGGGAGAGGAAAATCACTGCTTCCGCCCTGGAGACGGAATTGTAAAAAACAATGTGGAAGAGACAATACGAAATATCGGCTATATTGGGAAAGTAGGTATGAAATCCACAGATGTTGCCATTTTAAAGCTTATGATCGATAAGATTACAGATGTATGATAAGGTCAAATACCACACTTGTTAATGTAAAATAAAGTAAAAATATAAATAAATTTCCAAAAAGAAGGATTTAATGGTATAATTTAATAAACATTTTTCGATAAGAATAGCTATATCTACAGGAGGATACAAATTTGTATGATTTTTTTGATATTCTGATGAAAATAGTTTTGGTTATATCGTTAATTCTTTCACTGACCATTATAATATTTTCCTCATTAAGAGGGAAAAGGACATTGCTATTGACAAGTTTTGTAATTTTCCAGTCGATGTTTGCACTATTGTGCGCTACACAGCTTCTGCAGTATATGGAAATAGTAATAAAAAATATTTTTTATAGAACAGTTAAATATTTTCTCATGTGTTTTACTACTTATGGTTTATTGGTTTTTTGCCTCATATTTATAAACCGCAGGGTAAGAACCGGAAAAACCATGATTTTGGCAGTTCCACCTTTTATTATATTCCTTATGAAAGTATTCGCAGAAATTAATTTAAGGTCGGCTTCTGAAGTGCGTATATTAAAATTTATAATCCAGGGGACTTATAATTCCTTTCCATACATATATCTGGTGGTGACTGCCGTTTTGTTGATGAAGTACTGTATTGTAAATCTTTTTAACTCCAGGAGGAAATCAATAACTCTCGTTCTTTTTATCAGCCTTCTAATTGGTACAGGTATCTGGTTCAATATTTTCTGCCTGATTTTCAGGAATAGACTGGGCTTGATCCACATAGGAAACGTTGCCGCATTTTTAAATATAGCCATTTCATCAGTAATTTTCAGTGTGTTGACTTTAAAATACAGGTTTTTAAATATTGCGGCAGCTTTCAAAAAAATTGTAGACAGTCTGGAAGATGCCGTGTTTTTTATCGACATGTTTGGGAAAATTACCTACTACAATGATTCATTTGTCAGAACTTTTGAACTGGAGGCCTCGAGGAAAAAACACTTTGAGGCAGACATTTTTTGCCGCAGGTTAAGGAAGATGTTTAAAATCTCACCTGCAGGTGAAAAGATAATAAATGCCATACAGGCACCTGCGGCCTATGAAATCCAGGGAGAAATGGCAATGCTGGAACCTGGGGAAAAACATTTCACAGTAAAAGTGCAGCCTTTGTTTAACAGTACAAAGGAAGCATTGGGGAGAGTTGTTTCCTTCAGTGACATATCCCAGCATAAAAAGCTTCTGCATAAAATCAGTGACAAAAACCAGGAAATTACGGCAATGAATGAAGAGCTTACTGCAGCAAATGAAGAACTGACAGCTCTAAACGAACAGTTAAATGAATATGCCAGCACGGTGGAAGAACTTGCTGTGGCCAGGGAGCGCAACCGGATTGCAAGGGACTCACATGATACAATAGGGCATACAATGGCTAAACTAATTACTCTTCTTGAAGTCTGCTGCGTTATATACGATAAAAATCCCGAAGCAACCTATGAGAAATTGAATGAAGCTGTGAAAGATGCAAGAGAAGGAATGAGAGATATCAGGCGCTCAATTGAAGGTTTGGTTCCGGAGAAACTTGCGGCGGATAATCTTAAGACTGCTTTGGGAAGCCTGATTTCGGATTTTCTTCCTTCGGGGATTAAAATAAACCTTTCATTAATCGGAGATGTCAATAATATCACACAGGTTTATTCCTATGTTGTTTTCAGGGTGTGCCAGGAGGCATTGACCAATTCTCTGCGCCATGGAAAAGCAGAAAACGTTACTATTATTCTGAAAGCATATGAAAAACATATAGAGCTTTATATTTTTGATGACGGAATAGGGTGCAGGAAAATAAAAAAGGGTTTCGGGCTGAACGGAATGGAGCAGAGAGTTATGGATATTAATGGAGTTATCAGGTATGGGTCTGATGGAGAAAAGGGTTTTAATATTATTGTAAAAATACCTTTGAAGGGGGCAGAATAAATGTGCAGAGTTATTATTGCCGATGACCAGGAGGTAATTCGCGAGGGTTTGAAGCAACTTATTGAACAGGATGATGAAATTAAAGTTGTAGGCTGTGCTGGTAATGGAAAGGAGGCGTATGAATTATGCGGCAAATTGTCTCCTGATATTGTATTGATGGACATGATCATGCCCGTATGTGATGGGATCGAGTGTACAAGGCTGGTCAAGGATACATATAAAAGCGTTAAAGTTGTTATTTTAACCACTTTCAGTGACAGGGAGAAAATATCTCAAGCCCTGTATAACGGAGCTGATGGATTTGTCTATAAGGACATAAAAATTACAGAACTACGGCAATTAATAAAAAGTACGGTGAAAGGTTTAAGAGTAGTGCATCCAAATGTTGTCAGAACAATAATAGATTCCGGAGAAGGAGGTGACGCCGGGTCAAGCTCGAAAGAGGTGACAGCCGGTGAAAAATTCAACCTCACTGAAAGGGAGAAAAGTGTTATCAGCCTGATAGTATTGGGGAAAAGTAACAGAGAAATTGCTGCCAGCCTGTTTATTACTGAAGGAAGGGTAAAGAACGTAATAACAAGAATCCTTGACAAGCTCAGGTGTAAGGATCGCACACAACTGGCCATATTCGCAGTTGTAAACAATATTATACAGATAAGGGATTAGCATTTGCCTCCTTTATTTATAGTGAAAAAAGTCACCGGCAGGGTGAAAAAAGTCGATACTATTATCACCTTTACCATATCTTACAAATTTGTTATTATCTGTTTGTGGCCGGCTGCTAATAAAATTAATATGAAGGGATGATACTTTTATGCGTTTATTAAAGATTAATCGTCTGATATGCTGTATTTTATTGGTATGCCTTACTTTTTCCTTCGGTTTCACTGCGTATGCCGCTCCATCCAATGACATTCAGTTTATGAAGTCCATTAATACCGATACTGTAAAAAGCATGAACAGCGCAATGCTTAATTCTTTCCTGCTTAATAAGCTAAAAAGCATGGAAGGTCAGCTATTAAACGAATTCCATGACAAATGCAAATACATTGACGGTTTCAGGGTTGATGATGTTTCACTGGATACCCAGACAGGAACTGTAGCATTAAAATTCTATGCCCATTTTAAATATAAGAAAGGTATAATCAAAATAACAACCCACGGAACATTTGGAGTCAAAGCCAACCTGTTTGTGGCTTCAGATGCTTCTGCCTTCGGGGTGGGTGACTTTACGGTGACCGAATTCAATATCAATAACTTCCCGGGTGAAATAGAAAAAGAAATAAAAAATTCATTGAACAGAAAAGACTATAAAACAATATGGACATCGGATAGTGCACCGGCACAATATGAGAAATTTACCGAAGCTTCAATGTCTGTGTATATAACAAAATTACTAAATGAAAACATTGAAACATCTTTGGTAAAAGAATTGCCTAATGGCCTGGGAACTGTTGAGGGCAGAATCGAGAACCTTAATTGCAGTGATTTTTCCTTTGCCAGGGGAGTTTCAGATATAGGCGGGGATATAAAGGTTTTATTGACTAATTCCTCAGGTGAAACACAATCCTTTGATCTTGCACATTTTAATATCCACCTTGACCTTTTTGTGGATACCTCCGACAATAAACTGATAATAAAGATCAGCCCCGAAATAAACCTTGCCTTGCTGGGGGAACTATTTGACGATGATATTAACAAGGCACTTAAAGAGCAGCTCCTGAAAGACGGGGAGTACATTAAACTGTTAAGACTTTAATTAAAAATTTTCATTGATAATTTCCTCTGAGACTGCGCAGTAAACTGGTAAAGGGTGCTTTGCCGATTTACTGCGCAGTTTTGTATAAAATATGAAATTGCGGGGAGTGAGATAAATGTTAAGAATGTTTAAATTATTCAGGCCTGTAGTTGCAGGCATTATAATACTTGTATTAACAGTTACCCAATTTGGATATTCCTTTGCGGCAGAAAATGAGAGCCGGAGTGAGGTTTTCATAAATGAAGCGTCCGTAGTGACGGAAACACTGAAAAAATTAAACGTAGAGGAATTCAACAAATATGTTCTGGACTTTATTAATAAAAATAAAAAGGCAATAGAGGATTCCATAATAAATGAGAAGCTGGACAGATTTGATATAAGTGAAATAGAATTTGACATTGGCACAGGCGGGATAAGTTTTAACTTTTCAGCCCACTATGTGGAAAAAATACTTGGAATACCACTGAAAATTACGTTTACCGGAAAAATACTTGCAAAACTAAAGGCCAGTGCCGATTATTCACAGCTGGGAATTCAACTGACCGGGCTGGAAAACTTTAAGATTGCAAAATGCCCAGAGTCGGTTGAAAATGCAATAAAGGATTATCTGAATACGGTGATACCAAATGTTTTTTTCTGGCAGGAGGGAGAAACACCGGCCGGTTATGTATCCTGTGACATTAACAATTTGAGAAACGTAATTCAGGGACTGCTTGAAAAGGAAGCTTCTAAAACTGTGATGGATGTAACACTTCCGGGAGGGACTGTAAAGGTTTTGGCTGATACAGTACAATGCGATAAATTTGATATTGGAACAGGAGATGTAAGAATCAAGGCATTTATATCCCTTGACGTAAATTTATTTTCTGGAAAGAGTGCATTTTTTAAAAGGTTCTGCAGTATTGAGCTTGAAGCCGACTTATATATGGACGAAACAGACAATATATGGTTGAGCTTAAGGAAAAACGTATTTACATTGAAAGACGGAAATGAAGGTTTGCACAAAGAAATAAACGGCTATATTGAAAAGGAACTGGTAAAGAAATTTGGAAAGGAAAAGCTGATAAAGCTGGGCGGTGGGATAGAAATTGAAGGTGTCCCCGCTTCAAATCTTTCAGATCCGGTTAAAAACGGTTTCTCACAGACTTCTTTACCATGTCCGGTTATACAGGGTAATGAAGTAACGACGGAACACGAATTTGTGAAAGAGAATTCGCTCAACAGGCCCAATGATCCCATTGTAATAAGGGGACAAGACATATCCTCCTTAAATGGTATTAATCCTGATGAACTGGTTGCTTTCAAATATGACGGAGGCTGGAAGCAAATTCCCGTACAGGTTGATGAACGGGCTGCAGTAAGCGTAGCAAAGATATACAATGCCAGTGGAAAAATTATGATACTTTTTGAACTGGCGGGTAGAAACGATGTATCAATACTCACTTATACGGACAGAAACACGTTTACTTCGGGAGACCCGGACAAAACCCTCGACAGTGATGATGAAATAGTATTC
>JAEVZU010000237.1 GCA_023392075.1 Bacillota bacterium
GGCCGATGTGGTAGTGGTGGATCCCCCCAGGAAAGGCTGTGATGAGGTGCTGCTGAACACACTTGTGGAGATGCAGCCTCAGCGGATAGTGTACGTCAGCTGTAACCCGTCCACGCTGGCTCGGGACTTGAAGTACCTGCACCAGTATGGGTTTGAAGCACAGGAAGCCCAGCCGGTGGATATGTTCCCGTGGACGGGGCATGTGGAGACGATAGTGTTGATACAAAGAGCATATACGTAGAAATCCTTAGATTTAAGCACTTTACGAGGCATATGGTGTTCACCGAAAACGGTAAAAAATCTCGCAATAAGGAGATAAAAAATTATATTAATGTTTCGGTGGCTGTTGATATAGTATGTGGGAACACAAAGAAATAGAGTAAACGATGAAGGGGCACTGACAGAAAATAGTGTCCCTTTTTCTATGGCAGTATTTTATATTGAATATTTTTTTCTTAACTGTGGTAGCATGAATACCACTATATTGAAGACTAAAACAGGTTCCGTTAGACACATGTTTTTAAAATGCAGTTTATAACACTGTTTAGTAATTGGTACATGACTTCGGGTAAAAGTGACTGCCGTTGGTTGAAACACTGGACATTCTCAGGGAATGATAAATGTATTATGGAAAGGATTTCGGCTCTATTTACTCATTTATATGAGAAAGCTCATGAAGCTGAAATGTTTGAATCACTCTATCTGCTAATTACCCTATCACTTGAATACCATAGCAAATCCGACTTAATTCTACACTTGTTAAGACAAGCTACTTTAGAATGTATGTTGTACAGCTATAATAGTTCTCTCACCATAAAAAATGGAAAAAATATCAGAAAATTGTCGCTTATTATGATATAATCGATGTATTATAGTCTTAATAGGACGGGCTTTGATTGAGGGGGAAAAAATGTGGAAAGAGACTTCAGATATTTAAGAGATAAACACACTGATGAAGGAGCGCGAGAGATATTTGAAAAGATTTGTACACAATTGCTTCAAGCTCAATATGGTAAGGAATCTCATAGGATAAGAGTAAGCCAAGGGGATGGTGGCATAGATATCCTGGTTGGGGATTTTAGTAAAGCGATTGATGTGTATCAATGTAAATATTTCATCGATGGTGTCGGTGAATCACAGCAGCAGCAAATTAGAGAATCTTACGAGAGGGCAAAAAACTCACCTGATTATAAAGTTAAATCCTGGTTTCTTTGTGTTCCCTGTCAATTAAGTGCAAAGGAGTTTTCTTGGTGGAGTAATTGGAAAAATAAGAAAGAAAGCCTTGATCAGATTCCAATAAGTCTTTATGAAGGCAGTTACTTGATTGGACAATTAAAAAAATATGATATATATAATGAGGTTTTTGACGAAGACATTCGGCAAAGCCTTAATCAGATTTTAGTTTATCTGAATGAAGAAAAGCAGAGAATTTTTGATGAAATCATTGCATTACCTACTGAGGAAGATTCTGCTTCATATGATGGGATGATTTTTGTTAAGAAGCTAGAGTGTGCCAATATTAGAAATATTAATGGGTGTAAGAATGATTTCTTCAATGCAGAGTTCGCTCTGCAGAGCATACTAAGCAAAGGTGATGAAAATGAAGATCGAGCGTATAAAAACCTTAAAATCAAAATATATAGTTTTTGGGATACACAATATCGACGGTATCAACATGAAAACGATGGAAATGATCTCCTGACAAGAACATATGAAAGAATAGAAGATGCCGATACAGCCGCTTTGCAATCAATACCTGCAATAAATCTGTTAGCAAAAAAAGGGATACTGCATCAGTTAGCTGAGGACTGTAGTGTGGGATGGTTGAAGGATTACCAATTAAAATTAGGGGAATATCTTCTAGCGGAAAGTGAGGGCAACAATAATGATAAATAATGTCTCTTTTTCCGATTATATAAATGATTGTGTCAGGATTTTACTGATTGTAAATGCGTTTAAAGAAAAAAAATCCTTCAAACTAACTGATTATAAAATAAAGCTTTATGATTACTATCTGAAATTTCCAAAGACTATGTTCAAAGGCATTGAATTGACAAATGAAATAAAAAATAATTTGGACGAATATTATGCGTTTTTTCATTGGCAACCAGATGCTATCCGATACAGAAGAAGCATCAATTTGCTTATTGCAAAGGGACTTATTTCAAAATGCTATGAAAATAATAACTTGTATTATGAAATATCAGAAAAGGGAATTTCATTTCTGGATAAATTGAAAAGTCCTTATAAGAAGCAGTTAGAGACCCTAATGATAATGGTGTTGAAAACGGTTTCAAAGCTTTCGGATACAAAGATAGAAGAAGAAATTCGTAAAAAAGCTAATGTCTATGCAAGGGTAATTGAGGAGGTATAATTTATGAATATAGGGTGTAGGTTTAAATTGATTCGATTAACGCTTATAGGTTACCGAAAAAACTATTACGTTAAGTTTCATGGTGGGCTGAATTTTATATCAGGGCATACATCTACAGGAAAAACTTCCATATTTGAAATGATAGATTATGCATTAGGATCTAAAGGACACAAATCATATATTGAAATCGGAAACAGTTGTACTGATGTTGAACTGGAAATATTGATTGGTGAAAGCCAATATAAGATAAGGCGAAAGTTATTCGATTTTAGTGCCCCTGTAATTGTAGAGGATTGGAATAAGGAAAAAGGTAAATACCTATTTTATAATCGTTTAGAAGTGAACAGTCCAAGCAATGCAAATTCACTATCGGCTTTTCTGCTTGAGAAACTAGGATTGTCAAATTTTACTATTGCCGGACAGGCATTTAGCTTTAGGGATTTATTTAAATACTCTTATTTGAAGCAGACTGCCATAGATAATGAGAATATTTTAGATGAGAAGGATTGGGCTAAAGATAATAAGCGGAAAGCTACTTTTGAAATCATATTTAATATATATGATAAATTATTGGAAGACCTTAAGTCGAGTTTAAATAGTAAAGAGGACGAAGCAAAGGAATTGCGAACCAGATTAGCCGGAATCAATGATTTTATTGCTAATACAGATTTTTCAAGTGTAGAAAAGCATAATGAGACCTATAAATTTTTGATGGCTGAAATTGAACAAAAACAGAAAGAGTTATCAGAGCTTAAAAGCAATAAAGGTATAAATACTTCTCAGTCAGCAATTCTTCGAAATAGAATAACGGATACTAAGCAGCAGCTTGAAACTGCCCAGGAAAGAAAAAACGATCAACAGCAATATTTGAACAAATTGAAACTTTTATTAAATCAATATCAGAGTGAAACTGATAAAAAAGAAATGGCAATAGAAGGCTACTTCGCATTAAACCAATATGAATACCTTTTTTGTCCTAATTGCCTTAAGCCAATCAATAAGGTCGATTCAGTTGAAAGTTGCTGTCTATGCGGGAGTGAAAAGACTGAAGACAAAAGCGAGCTTTTACTTCTGAAAAAGGAAATATCGACTATAAAAAGGAAAAGCAATGAGCTTATCAAATTTATCGAAGAAGAAGATATCAAATATGATCGTTTACTACGTGAATTTAATAACATTCAAAAAGCTCTTGCTGAACTAGAGCTTGAATTACAGCACCTTTATAAAGATTATGTTAATCCTCATATGGAACAAATTGAACTGCTAAATTATGAAATAGGTCAAAAGAATAGATTGCTTTTTGAATTGCAACAAAATCTTAAAATGTTAGAAGAGGTTAGCCGGTACGAGCAACTTATAAAGACAAAAGATGAATCAATAAAGAATATTAAACAAAACATAAAAACTATAAAGGAAAATGCAACCGACAAGCAGGAGTTGATGAAAACTTTGACGGATATATTCACAACGATTCTATCTGCTTTTGATTATCCCAAATTGAGTGCTTCATATATTGATGAAAAGAGGTATCTTCCATACGTTCGCAGCAGGAAATACAACGATATTGGAAGCCTTGCCGGTGTAACATTGATTACCATGGCATACTACTTAACAGTACTATTGGAAGGTTCTGGAGAGCAATATTCTCACCTTAACTTGCTTATGATTGATTCCCCGAGAAAAAATTTGGGAGCTCAAGCGTCTCAAAATGAGCAAGATGAATTTAAAGACGAAAAGATCTATAATTCCATTATACGGTATTTTATTGATGTTGGGAAAACATACAATGAAAGAATCCAATTAATTGTAATTAGTAATGGATACCCTGAATTCTTACCTAAAGAATCAATTATTGCAGAGTTTGATTCCGAAGGTAACAATGGGCTGCCTCACGGACTCATTGACGACGCTAACTAACAATAAGTTATCGAGAGATTGTAATCAAAAATTACTTACGAAAAAAGCAGTTAACTGTAAAAAAGGTACACTATTTACCATATTAATAATTTATAAGCCGTTTGCTTTATTGAATCGATAAAGCAGGCGGCTTTTTTGCGTGAAAGGAGGAATTTTTAGTGTCAAAAGTAATCGCTCTTGCCAATCAAAAAGGCGGAACAGGAAAAACGACAACAACGGTAAATCTGGGCATTGGACTTGCTAAACAAGGTCACAAGGTTCTTATGCTGGACGCAGATGCACAAGGTAACCTGACGGATTCATTGGGCTTTACCGAACCGGACAATTTGCCTGTCTCTCTGGCTACTCTCCTATCAAAAACTATGATGGAGGAAACGTATGCGCCTGACGAAGGAATTCTGCATCATGTGGAAGGTGTTGATCTGATGCCTGGAAACATTGAACTGTCAGCCATTGAGGTGTCGTTGGTTAATACCATGAGCCGGGAAACGGTACTGCGGGCATATATCAACTCTGTAAAAGACAGGTATGATTATGTTCAGATTAACTGTATGCCGAGTTTAGGCATGATGACTATCAATGCTCTTGCTGCCGCGGACAGCGTAATTATTCCCGTCCAGGCTCACTATCTGCCTGCAAAAGGTATGACACAGCTATTACAGACCATTGCCAGAGTGAGGAGACAAATCAACCCACAGCTGGTTATTGACGGTGTATTACTTA
>JAEVZU010000326.1 GCA_023392075.1 Bacillota bacterium
TCGGAGCCAAGTTTGAAATTTACAAGCTAATGACCAATTTGGCACAGGAAGGTAAAGCAGTCATAATGGTTTCTTCGGAATTACCTGAATTGATTGGTATGTGTGACAGAATTTATGTTATGTGCAAAGGCACAATTACAGGTGAGATTTCAAGGAAGGATTTCTCTCAGGAACTAATAATGAAGTATGCTACCGGAACTTTAATATCTAACGAGGTGAATTAAAATGGATCTAAAAAATGTATGGAGTACGGCTAAAAAGAAATACAGTATTTTTATGGTACTATTTGTACTATTCTTTATTTGTTCAATAATAAATGAAAACTTCTTAACACCTAATAACCTGACCAATATATCCAGACAGTTGGCAGTTACCACAATTCTGGCTTTCGGACAGACAATGCTTATCATATCGGGTATGCTTGACCTGTCACAGGGTTCAGTACTTGCTCTGTCGGGAGTGTTTGCAGTCTCGGCGTACAAATCAACCGGTTCATTGGTAATAGCCGTATTGGTTGGTATAGTAACAGGTGTTGTATGTAATATTGTAAATGCCGTAATGGTAAGTACCTTCAAGGCACCTCCGTTTATTGCAACGCTGGCAATGCTTACGATGGCCCGAGGCGTGGCACTGTTGTTTACAAAAGGACAAAATTTACTTCAGCTTGGCGATTTCGTGGTATTTGGTCAGGGTTCAGCCGGTATAATTCCCATACCAATCATTTTCCTTGTAATAATAGCCATCTTTACTTGGTATATCCTGAAGCACACCCGGTTCGGCAGATCTCTGTATGCTGTTGGAGGTAATGAGGAAGCATCAATTGCATCAGGTATTAATGTTCACAAAGTAAAATATACAGCCTTTATTATCAATGGTATCTTTGTAGGCCTGGCCGGTGTATTGTTTATGTCCCGTGTTAATGCCGGCCTTCCTAATGGAGCAGTAGGTTATGAATTCACAGCTTTGACAGCTGCAATCATCGGCGGAACAAGTTTCTCAGGCGGTGTTGGTACGGCAGCAGGTACTTTGGCCGGTGCATTTATAGTTGGCTTCCTGGATAACATAATGAATCTGGCAAGTGTGGATTCATATATGCAGCAGATAGTCAGAGGTGCCATCATAGCTCTCGCAGTTATCTACGATATTCGTTCAAAGAATAGAAGAACAAAGAGTGCAATGGGCAGAATTGAAGATAAGGAAAACTCCAAAGCCATAAAAGCAAAATAGTTTATAACATTTTATTTCAGGTTTGTTTTAAAAATAGTATTAAGCAGCACAAAGCTGTTTAAAATAAAAAATTTATGCGAAAAGGATGGTCAACATGAAGAAGAGACTGATTAGCGTACTTTCAATGTTATTGGCAATTGTTTTACTCGCTGCTTGTGGTAAGACTGCAACACCAAACGCTTCAGACACTACAGCTGCAGGAACAACAGCTGGTAATGGCGGAGCAAAGACTTATAAGGTAGCATATATTGCTCGTGCACAATCAGATTCGTTTGCTGCATGGCTTGCAAATGCAGTTAAAGATGAAGCAAAGAAGTATCCAAACATAACTCTTGATGTATTTGACGGTGAAGCAAACGATGAAAAAGAAAACTCCATGATTGAAAATGCTATCACAAACAAATACGATCTGGTTATAGTACAGCCAAACAATGGTGAAGCTCAAAGACCATACGTTGAAAAGGTTGTTAAGGCCGGTATTTTTGCAATAACAACAAATGCCCGTATTTCAGGTATTGAAGGAGCGTCTTCTGTAGATGCAAATCCTTATGAACAGGCAGCTGTTAACGCTCGTGCAGCATTGGAGCAAATCCCGCAGAATGCTAAGGTTGTTGTATTAAAAGGACCTTCAGGAAACTTCCACGCTGACGAAAGACGTTCAAGCTGGCAGAAGGAATTCTTTGACAAACGTCCTGACGTTAAAATTGTTGGAGAACAGATTGCCAACTGGAACAAGGATGAAGCTATGAAGTACATGGAAGACTGGGTTCAGGCTAATGACAAGATCGATGCTGTTATCTCAATGAATGATAACATGGCAGCAGGTGCAATTGAAGTTGTAAAAGACAATGCAAAGTTCAAAGATATGCTGGTATACGGTGTTGACGGAACTGCAGAAGCTCTTCTTTTAATACAGGAAGGCAAGATGACTTCAACATGTATGCAGAGTGCTTATGATCTTGCAACAAAATTGATGGAAACAAGCAACAAGCTGTTAACCGGAGCTGAAAAGCAGATTGATACAGATATTGGAAATCCATTGGTTAACAAAGACAATGTCCAACAGTATATTGATGTATTGAAGAAAGCCGGAGCAATAAAGTAAGAATTATTAGTCAAATCTATTGAATTAAATGCACTTGAAGATGCGTGAACTGTGTTTCACGCATCTCTGGTGCAATATTATGAATGAAATTGAAGGTTGTTTATAAATATTTACCAAAAGATAACTGTAAAACTTTTATAAAACTATATAATAAAACTATTTACTGAAAGCTATAAAGTACTTACAATTAAAGTTGAAAACAATTGAGTTTATATAAATTTAATATTGTTAAAAAATTGTCTAAATCTTAATAAATAAAGAAGATATTTTTTGATATTCCTTATAAGACTTATAAAAAGCGTGATTTAATGACACTTAATATTTTTTAATACTAAATTACAGGAGGGTTTAATGATGAAAAACAGAGCAGCATATATGACAGGTATCAACAAAATGGAAATCAGAGATATTGAAATGCCCAAACTGAGAGATAAGGATGTAATGGTAAAACTTGAATATGTAGGGATATGCGGTTCGGATGTACACTATCTTGAACACGGTAAAATCGGTGATTTTATTGTTAACGGCGACTTTATACTGGGTCATGAATGTGCCGGTACCGTGGTTGAGGTAGGAAGCGATGTTCAGAATCTCAAGGTTGGAGATAAAGTAGCACTTGAACCCGGCATTACCTGCGGTCAGTGTGAATTCTGCAAGACAGGAAGATACAATTTATGTCCCGATGTAGAGTTTTTAGCTACACCTCCATACCACGGCTCCTTGATGAACTATATTGCTTTTCCCGAAAATATGTGCTTCAAACTGCCTGATAATATAACAACTAAAGAAGGGGCACTTGTAGAGCCTTTAGCAGTCGGAATGCATGCTGCAATTCAGGGAAATGTAAAGCTTGGTGATTCAATAGTAATACTGGGGGCAGGAACCATCGGACTTGTAACCCTTTTGGCCTGCAAGGCTTATGGTGCTACCGATATCACAGTAGTAGACGTTATACCAAAGAGACTTGAATACGCAAAGAAGCTTGGTGCTACAGCAACAATAAATGCTGCTGAAACAGATGTTTTCGCCGAAGTAGAAAAAATGACCGGTAAAAAGGGCGTGGATACCGTAATAGAAACTGCTGGTTCTGCCAGAACAATTTCCCAGACTCCTTACCTGATCAAAAATGGCGGAACAATTGTACTGGTAGGCTTGGCTCCGCAGGATATAATCGAATTCAATTTTGCAAAAATAATGGCTAAGGAAGCGCAGATCAAATCGGTATTCCGTTACAGAAATATTTATCCTACGGCAATAAAAGCCATAGCCAAGGGTATTATTGATATTACGGGTATTGTTACTCACGAATTTGATTTTGATGAAGTTGCCCAAGCATTTGATTACGTTATAAACAACAAACAGGATGTTGTAAAAGCTGTAATAAAAATATAAATCGTCTCCTTTAAATATATCCTCGTTTACGGCTGTCGCAAAAGCGGCAGCTGTTTTTTTGTCCAATTTTACCGGCCAGTTTAATGGATTAACTGACACAGTAATTAATTTAACGCGTTGTGCTAATTAATTTAGATTTGCTTTAATATAGGAGACGTTTCTGCTGTTAGTTTATTCACCGAAAGTAATGACTTCAAAGAGTTAATTAAAGTACTTGAAAATAGGAATATATCTTTTGAAGTATTTAGACGGGAATATACTTTTACAAAAAAAGAAATTGTTAATGCTGAAATACTAAAGCTTATAGTTGATGGAAATGCTCAAAATTCGTTTTCTCCCGACCATGATGGTTATACATGTCCGGTTTGCAGAGAAAAAGTCCAATTTAAACAAGTTAATAATCTGCAAGTTGATTATAAGGTAATAAAAAAATATGATATTTCTACAACGTACATGGGACATACTGAAATTATCGTTTCAGAAAGAGTAAAAAACATTCTTATTAAAGAGCAGATTACTGGTATCCGGTTTGTTCCTGTGTATCAGATTGGCAAAGTTGAAGAGATAATTCCAGAGTTCCATCATCTGATGCTGGAAGAAGGAATTGGTGAAGTTGTAGAACCCTCAATAGTAGACAAAGACATAAGGTGTAGTAAATGTGGGTTATATAAAAAATTTTTATGCCAAACTCCTTTGAATTTCAAGAGAAATACCTGGAATAATAAGGATATATGTTTCACAGAAAACTGGTTTGGAGCTCCGCCATTATCACAAGAAAAATGGGTGATTATGTCAAAAAGGTTATATAGTATACTGAAGGAGAATAAAATAAAAGCTTTCAGCGTAGAACCAGCATTTTTTATAGATTAAAATAGGCATAAATAGTAAGTTGCTTGAAAACGAACTAATTGTTTACTAATTTTTCAGGGCGGTTATTTTTCGGAAAGCTCCGGCATCTTTCGGACGTCAACACCAGGGCTGATAAATTGCTGAGGAGATTTGAGTTAACTGATGCAGCCGACAGACGAGTAGCAGCCTATTCCGGCGGTATGCGAAGAAGGTTGGATCTGGCAATGAGCCTTCTTGGAGATCCCTCGGTCATATTCCTGGATGAACCGACTACCGGGCTGGATCCCCAAAGCCGCATAGCTATGTGGAAAATAATTAAGGAACTCTCACATTCAGGGATAACTGTTTTTTTAACTACTCAGTATCTGGATGAAGCAGACCAGCTGGCAGATCAAATAGCAATCCTTAATGAGGGAAAAATTGTCGCGGAAGGAACGACGTCAGAATTAAAAAAGCTGCTGCCTCATGGACATATAGAATTGAAATAAAATGACGGCAAACTATTGCAATCAGTCCGGGATTTACAAACGAAAAGCGGCTTAGTCAGCCAATATCACATGGCCCAGGTCGCTGCGCAATTTATGTTCTTTGCTATGGAGGCTGTTTCCCCATAGCAAAGAACAAGGTTATAGACATCAGAATTCTTGTGAATTGGTGTCCCCGGAGACATGTGCCGGCCATAGTATGTGTTATCCTTGATGTGTATTATCCCTTGCATAAGCTGCAGCTGCTGCAATCTCCGCAGGAAAATCTCGAAGAGGCTTTCGGGTAAGCTTCATTTACTATGGAAAACCGGGAAGTATAAAGATCATAAACTCTGGTACTTTCACCTTCAAATTTTACATAGTGCCCGTCAAAGGTTATTTTTAGAGGAATAATTATAAACTTGCCTTCTTCAAGGGGATCGGGCCTGAGACAAGGTTCCTGTATGTCAATTGTACCGTCCTTATCAAAAACTGCAATTTTATCACTGGAAGTAATGACCGAATGGAGACTTCCATCTTTTTTAAAACTGAAAGAATTGGTTTCACCGCAAATCCCGACAGCACTTTGATCATAGGCTGTTATATTGCCTATTGGTGTTGAAATCGGAAGTTCATATGCAGGTTCAAAAGATTTCAAGCTTCCGTCCTCATAAAGTGAAAAGCCGATACGGACAGGAAGAAAATCCGCCTGTTTTTTGAGTATTACAGATTCACCGGGCCATAAGGTCATAGCTTTCAAATTGCCGTTCTCATAAAAGTACAGGCTTATGATCCTGGATTTGAAACTCCCGAAACCAAGCCTGAATTGGAATTCCCTGCACAGCTTCTCTTCAGCTGCTTCTGTCCAGTAGCCGCTTATTTTCCCGTTTAAAGGAAACAGGCGCTTGATTGCACCGCTTTCATAGAAGGTTACCAGTTCGGCAGGGAAGATCCCCAGAGTCGTAGGAATATCTGTCTGCTCTTCAGGTGATATGCTCCTGACTGCGCCGCTGCGGTAAAAAGATATTGAAGGAATAAACTTTCTTCTTGCTTCATCAGGTCCGTATTTGGGAATCAAGTTTCCATACTTGGTGACAATTGTATTTTCTTCGTCTAAAACACAATCTTTCATAGTGCCGTTTTCATAATAATTTGAGCTTGCAATTCCCTTAAGTTCCGTATTTGAGACAATTTCATCCATTAATTGATACATGGTGACCCCTCCTTCTTGATTTAAGTTTTATGATTTATGATAAATATTCGTATCTGGCATTTATAAAATTGTGTATCCGATTTATCAGCAGGAACAGACCTTTTTTGTAATGGAGACTTTTAATTGATTTCTCTCCAGCTCCTCAACATCATAGGTTAATTTTTTTTGAGGAAGAAGCATATCAAACCAGGGTGGAATATGGCTGCAGATTACATCAAGCCTGTAAAAGACAGCAGTCTCTATAAATGACTGAAGCGCTTTTTTTGAAGAAATCTCGGGATGTTTTTCCTGAAGCTGGATCAGGTTAAGAAAATATACTCCTTCATCGGAAGTCATGACAGGTTCTGTGGGCGAGGATTTAGAATAATCAGAAACTTCTGCGGCTTCCGCCTCCAATTCATTCAAGATTTCCTCCATCAGATCTTCAGATACAGAGTCGGCTTCAAAAATTTCAAAACCCAGCCTGTCAAAAATATTGTAGGAAAGCCCGCTTATGGTTTTACCGACAATTATTTTACAATCCCCCAACTCGGATATGATGTTTCTGATATTGTCTCTCATACCGGCTATATCTGACGTTGTATCAAGTGCATATCTTATTTCCCTTACCACCTGCCAGCCTTCGCTTTCCTTGCCGAAGACCAGAAGAACATTACCTGTTTCAAAGGACATCAGTTCATTTTCTTCATTAATAATTACTGCAATATTTCCATGCATTTATATATCCCCCCTCGTATTAAGCAGTAAAATAACATTCAAAATTAAATTTTAACTTAAAATAAACAAAAAAAGCGTACCGGGTTAACCCAGTGCGCTTCTTTGCAATTTTTTATATTCTATTTAATTTAATTATATGAAGTAATAGAGAAATTAGCAACTGAAATTATATAAAATAAACAAATTGGCAATGGGATTTGTAAGTTATGCACAAAAATGGAGTGGCAGACTATGTGGAATATGTACAGTTTCGTGTATTGAGAATCAAACAGTTAACCTTTATACTCTTAGTAAGCCAGTTAAATAAAAACGACGACGAAGTCTCAAATTCAATGAATTGAATTTTGAGACTTTTCTGTTTTATTACCGGTAATTAAAAAATTGAGATGACAGACGAAGAGGTCTTTAAACTTGAGCTGTGAAGCTTTTTGTTTAAAGGCCTTTTGTTCTAAATGTACGACACAGAAGTTGACATTTAGACAGTATCCTTATTAATAAGTTTAGAAATGGAGGTATTTGTTATGAGACAGGTAGCTATTTATGGTAAAGGTGGAATTGGAAAATCTACAACAACGCAGAACCTGACTGCAGGGTTGGGCGAAATGGGTAAAAAAATTATGATTGTCGGCTGTGACCCGAAAGCTGATTCGACCAGATTGATCCTTGGTGGTCTTGCTCAGCAGACAGTATTGGACACCTTAAGAGAAGAGGGAGAAGATATTGACCTTGATCTGGTAATGAAAAGAGGTTTTTCTGATATCAACTGTGTGGAGTCAGGCGGACCTGAACCGGGAGTTGGCTGTGCAGGCCGTGGTATTATCACTTCCATAGGTTTATTGGAAAGATTGGGAGCATACGAGGACGATCTTGACTATGTTTTCTATGATGTACTTGGAGACGTTGTTTGCGGTGGTTTTGCAATGCCTATCCGTGAAGGAAAAGCGCAGGAGATTTACATTGTTGCCAGCGGTGAAATGATGGCTTTGTATGCAGCAAATAATATCTCAAAAGGTATTCAGAAATATGCAAAGACCGGTGGAGTCAGATTGGGCGGAATCATTTGCAACAGCCGTAAAGTTGACGGTGAAGCTGAGCTGGTTGAAGCCTTTGCGAAGGAACTGGGTTCACAGATGATTCACTTCGTACCTAGAGATAATATGGTACAGAGAGCAGAAATTCACAAAAAGACAGTTATTGATTTTGATGCTGCATGCGGTCAGGCAGATGAATACAGAACACTTGCGAAGAAGATAGATGAAAACAAATTGTTTGTTATACCGAAGCCGCTGAAGCAGGAAAGACTTGAAGAACTGCTGATGGAACACGGCATAATGGATATATGAGGATAACCCAGCTTAAATAAAAGAAAAGGTGGTTGAGATTATGTTATTAATAAGAGCAATTATCAGACCGGAGAAAACAGGAATTGTTTTGTCGGAATTACTCGCAGCCGGATTCCCTGCTGTTACAAAGATGGATGTCTTCGGAAGAGGCAAGCAGAAAGGTATTGTCATCGGAGATGTTCAATACGATGAAATTCCCAAGGAAATGCTATTAATTGTTGTAAATGATGAAGATAAGGACGATGTTGTAAAAGTAATCATGAGAAATGCACGTACAGGTGAAAAAGGAAACTTCGGCGACGGTAGAATTTTTATCAGCCAGGTGCTGGATGCCTATACAATCAGTACTGCAAAACAGGGACTCTAAAATTTTTTTACATGACTACACTATTGCTGCTTTGCAAAAAGGAGGTTTTCTTATGAAAGAGGTTATGGCCTTTATCCGTACCAATAAGGTAAACAGGACTAAAGAAGCCCTCGCAAATGCCGGCTTTCCGGCATTCTCATGCAGACCCTGCCTGGGAAGAGGAAAAAAAAGCCTTGATGCTACGGTTTTGAATTATATTATGGAAACAGGTGATCTTCCTGTATCTCAAGTCGGAGAAGCATTCACTGAGAGTGCGAGACTGATTCCAAAAAGATTTTTTACAATTGTAATTGAAGACGATCAGGTGGATTTGGCGGTTAAAACCATCATTAAAGCTAATCAGACAGGAAATCCGGGAGACGGAAAGATATTTATCCTGCCGGTGGATGAAACTTATAAGGTTAGAACCGGCGAAACCGTACTATAAAATAACGGGGTGGTGAGGAAAATGAATGCTAAAAATATTGTATTGGATAGATACAGTGCAAAAGTTTACAAAAATAGAAAAGAACACATCATGGAAGTTACAGAAGAGACAAAAAATCAGCCGATTGCTGCCAATTCCAGAACTATTCCGGGAATTATAACAAACAGAGGATGCTGTTACGCTGGTTGTAAGGGCGTTGTTCTCGGACCGTTAAAGGATGTATTGGTTTTGACACATGGCCCTATCGGCTGCGGCTTCTATTCCTGGGGCACCAGAAGAAATAAGGCAAAAACCGAGGACGGCAGAAATTATGTTGAATATTGCTTCTCAACTGACCTTCAGGAGCCTGATATTGTATTTGGCGGTGAAAAGAAACTGAGGCAGGCCATTGACGAAGCAATGAAAATATTCAACCCAAAGTGCATCATGATATGTTCAACATGTCCTGTTGGTCTTATAGGCGATGATATTCATGCGGTAGCTGCGGAGGCTGAAAAGGAATACGGAATAAGCTGTATGGCTTTCAGCTGTGAAGGTTATAAGGGTGTAAGCCAAAGCGGAGGACACCACATAGCTAATAATACTGTTATGAGAAGGATTATTGGTACCGGTGATGCACAGCCTTCAAAAAAGTACAAGGTAAATGTTCTGGGTGAGTACAATATCGGCGGTGACGGCTGGGAAACCGAAAGAATATTAAAGAGAATCGGTTATGAAGTAGTTGCAGTATTCACGGGTGACGGAAGCTATGAGGCATTAAAAAAATCTCATACGGCACAGCTGAATCTTGTTCAATGTCACCGTTCAATAAACTATATAGCTGAAATGATGAAAACCAAATACGGTGTAGATTGGATAAAGGTTAACTTTGTTGGAATTGATGCCACTATACGATCCTTAAGGGATATGGCTCTGTATTTCGGAGATCCGGAGCTTTCAGCAAGAACGGAAGAAATAATTGCCGACGAGCTGGCAAGTATTGAAGAAGCGCGGGAATACTATTATTCCAAATTGAAGGGTAAGACAGCCGCACTGTTTGTCGGAGGTTCCAGATCGCATCATTACCAGAAATTGCTGGCGGACTTTGGTGTAAAGACAGTGCTTGCAGGCTATGAATTTGCACATAGAGATGATTATGAAGGAAGAGAAGTCATCCCCACAATTAAAGAAGATGCGGACAGCAAAAACATTGAACACATAGAAGTTGAAAAAGACCCCGAAAAATACCAGGCCTTCCTTACAGAGGAGCAGTATGAGGCACTTAAGCCCAACGTCCAGCTGGAAAATTACTATGGTATGATTCCTGAAATGGAGAATGGGAGTATAGTTGTCGATGATTTGAATCAATTTGAAACCGATGAATTTATTAAGTTGCTGAAGCCTGACATTTTCTTCTCAGGTGTTAAGGACAAATATCAGATACAAAAGGCCGGAGTAGTTTCAAAGCAGCTGCATTCGTACGATTACAGCGGACCTTATGCCGGCTTCATGGGAGCAATTAATTTTGCCCGTGATGTAACAATGGGGCTTTATACTCCGGCTTGGGGATTGGTTACGGCTCCATGGAAAAATAAATCGGTACTCAGAGCAAAATTTGCAGGAGGTGAAGAGTAATGCTTAATATGACGCCAAAAGAAATAACAGAGCGCAGTGCACTCAGGGTGAATCCCTGTAAGACCTGTCAGCCGGTAGGTGCAATATATGCGGCACTGGGAGTTCACAACTGCATGCCCCACAGCCATGGTTCACAAGGGTGTGTCTCTTATCACAGAACTTTTTTAAGCAGACATTTTAAAGAACCTGCAATAGCTTCCACAAGCTCTTTTACCGAGGGTGCATCGGTATTCGGCGGAGGCAGCAATCTTAAGACCGGTGTAAAGAATGTTTTTGACATATATAATCCTGATATAATCGCTGTTCACACCACATGTCTGAGTGAGACCATCGGGGATGACCTTAATGCTTTTATACAGGATATGGATATTCCTGAAAACAAGCTGGTGGTTCACGCAAGTACACCAAGCTATGTAGGCTCTCATATAAACGGATTTTTTAATATGATGTCCGGATTTATTACCTGCATGGCAAAGAGTACCGGAAAATCCAACGGCAAAACAGCTATTTTCCCCGGTTTTGTAAATCCCGGTGATATAAGGGAAATGAAAAAAATAGCCGGACTTATGCAGGTGCCGTTCACAATGTTCCCGGATCAAAGCGGCGTAATGGATGCACCTATGACCGGTGACTATTCCATGTATCCAAAGGGAGGTACTACCATTCCTGAAATTGAGGGGCTCGGTGATTGTAAAAAAGTTCTGGCCCTGGGAGAATTGACCTGTGCAGAGCCGGCCAGCATTCTGGAAAGAAAGTGCAAAGTTCCGCACACTCTATTGCCGCTTCCTATCGGAATTGAAGCTACCGACAAATTTGTTATGGAATTGTCTGAAATATTTAATACCGAGGTTCCATACGAGCTTGAGGAAGAACGCGGACAGCTGGTGGACCTCATGTTGGATGCCCACTTCTATTTCTATA
Source organism: Bacillota bacterium (assembly GCA_023392075.1). Classification (GTDB taxonomy): domain Bacteria; phylum Bacillota; class Clostridia; order Acetivibrionales; family DSM-1351; genus Ruminiclostridium. The sequence continues at coordinate 11,640 of JAEVZU010000326.1, forward strand.
ACAAAACAGTAGCGATATTCGGTGATCCCGATACCGTACTGGGTCTCACAAGGATGGTACTTGAAATGGGAATGATCCCTAAATATGTGTTAACCGGAACACCCGGCGAGAACTTTGTCAGACTGTCGGAAGCATTATTTGCACAATACGGAGTGGAAGGCTGTACGGCAAAAGCAGCTGGTGATTTGTTTGAACTGCATCAATGGATCAAAAACGAAAAAGTGGATCTGCTGCTGGGTTCCTCTTATGGAAAACAAATCGCAAAGGCAGAAGATATTCCGTTTGTACGTGCCGGTTTCCCGGTTCTTGACAGATATGCACATTCCAATTCACCTATAGTGGGCTACAAAGGCGCTATGAGATTGGTTGAGATGATAGCGAATGCATTGATGGAAAGACAGGACAGGGATGCAAGTGATGCAGATTTAGAAATTGTTATGTAATGTGTCCGATGTATTATAAATTATAACTATATTATCGTGAATAGTACTCATACACAACTTATGACAATGGGAGGAGCCGCCCAGTGTTATAAGTTGGTACGGGAGTACTTTGGCAGAGTGTTATATTTCAAAAAAAGGAGGGGCTGTATGATGGATGCAACAATTTTGGACGAAAGAAAAGAATTTATAGGATATGGGAAGGCAACAAAAACAATCAGGTGTGAAAGCGACAGCCTTTCAGGCTCAGTAAGCCAGCGTGCCTGCGTATACTGCGGTGCCAGAGTTGTACTGAATCCAATTACAGATGCCTTTCACATTGTACACGGCCCTATCGGCTGTGCAAGCTATACCTGGGATATCAGAGGAAGCCTGTCCAGCGGCAGTGACCTGTATAGAAACAGTTTTTCCACAGATTTAAGCGAACAGGATATCGTTTTTGGAGGAGAGAAGAAGCTGACCGCAGCAATTGATGAAATAGTTGAAAAGCATAATCCCAAGGTGATATTCGTATATGCCACCTGCATTGTAGGTGTAATAGGAGATGATGTTGAAGCAGTTTGCAGACTTGCCGAAAAAAAGTACGGCATCAGGGTTATTCCGGTAAAATCACCGGGTTTTTCAGGAAATAAGTCCTACGGCTATAAAATGGCCTGTAATGCTATATTGGCTTTGCTTGAGCCATATAAAAACATACCAAAAAGAAAAGGCATTAACATATTGGGTGATTTTAACCTGGCAGGTGAGATGTGGCTGATAAAAAATTATCTCAGAGAAATCGGTATTCCTGCAATTTCGACAATAACAGGTGATGCAAGCCATGATACCTTGATACAGGCGCCTTCAGCCCGGCTTAATATTGTTCAGTGTGCAGGTTCAATGACATACCTGGCAAAAAAGATGGAACAGGAAATGGGAATACCGTTTATAAAAATCAGCTTTTTTGGAGTAGAGGATACGACTCAATCCTTAATCCGTATAGCGGAGGCTATTGGAAATGAAGAAAATATTGAAAAGGCAAAGCAGTTCACCAAATCAGAAACAGACAGACTTAAAAGTTTTTCAGATAAATACAGAAAAAAATTCGAAGGCAAGAAAGCTGCAATATACGTTGGCGGAGGTTTTAAGGCCATTTCACTTATAAGGCAGTTTAATGAAATGGGAATTGAAACCGTGGTGGTGGGAACACAGACAGGCAAAGCCGAGGATTATGAAATAATTGCAAGCCTCGTAGGAGAGAATACGGTAATTCTGGATGATGCCAATCCCGCCGAGCTGGAAACTTTTATTAAGGAAAAAGGTGCCGACATTCTGGTGGGAGGAGTTAAGGAAAGACCCCTGGCCTATAAGCTCGGAGTTGCCTTTTGTGACCATAACCATGAACGGAAGCATGCTTTGGCGGGCTATGAAGGGGTTGTAAATTTCACCAGGGAAATAAATCTCTCCCTGAACAGTCCTGTATGGGATTATATTAAATAAATTATCAGAACCAGACTGAGGAACATAATAAATGACTGCAGGAATGCGGAAGGGGGAGCGTCACTATGAGTAAGAATTTAGTTAATTTGAATGTGAATCCGTGTAAAATGTGTATGCCTATGGGAAGTGTAAGTGCTTTTTACGGTATAAAAAAGTGTATGACAATACTTCATGGTTCTCAGGGCTGCAGCACCTATATCCGCCGCCATATGGCAACTCATTACAACGAGCCGGTGGATATTGCTTCCTCATCCCTGACCGAAGAGGGAACGGTTTTTGGCGGCGAGAACAATTTGATCAAGGGTCTTGAAAACATGATAGAGCTTTATAACCCTGAAGTTATAGGGGTGGCCACCACCTGTCTGGCAGAGACAATAGGTGAGGATATACCCAGGATTATAAACTGGTTTTATGACACACATCCCGATGCAAATGTAAAAATAATTCCGGTATCCTCCGCAGGCTACTCCGGAACCCAGTATGAAGGTTTTTTCAAGGCCTTGAGAGCTGTGGTTGAAAATGTTGAGATGTCCCCCGGAAAGAACAACAAGGTGAATATAATAACAGGAATGATATCACCTGCCGACACCAGGTATTTAAAAAGCCTGTTTGAGGAAATGAGTATGGATTACATTTTGCTGCCGGATCTTTCGGATAACCTGGACGGCCAGCATACAGAGGATTACAGCAGACTTCCCGAAGAAGGTACGTCAATTGAGGAGATATCATTAATGGCAGGAGCCAGACTGACTATAGAATTGTCGGCCTTTGCAAAGGATGAAAACTCACCTGCACAGTACCTGTATGAGGCATATGGAGTCCCTTATGTAAGATGCAGTCTGCCTGTGGGTCTCCGGGATACGGATGCCTTCATTGCCGAATTGGAAAAGGCGGGGGGCAGAAGGTCTGAGCAAATAAAAAAGGAACGGGGCAGATATCTTGACGCAATTATAGATTCCCACAAATACAACGGAGAGGGCAGGGCTGTAATATTCGGAGAACCGGATTTTGTATACTCCGCCTCCAGACTGTGTGCAGAAAACGGAATAATGCCTGTATTATCCGCCACAGGAGCAAGATGCGGTTCGTTGGTATCACTGCTGGAGAGGGATATTAAAAAGGTTGCAGACTTTCTTTTCATTGATAATTACAAAATAATGGACAATACTGATTTTGATAACATAGAAAAATATGCCCTGGAGTTTGGGGCCAATGTTATGATAGGCAGCTCCGACGGCAGGAGGATTGAAGAAAAGCATCATATTCCATTGGTAAGATGTGCTTTTCCGATTCATGACCAGGTAGGAGGGCAGCGTGTCAGAATGCTTGGATATGAAGGCTCGCTGATCCTGCTTGACAGAATAACAAATACTCTGCTAAGTCAGAAGGAGCACAGATTCAGAAGCGAGCTCTACAATAAATATTACAGGGACGAAAATGAAGGCTTGAATGCTGCAGCTGCTTTGAAGGCTGATATAGCAAAGAAGACAGAAACACATCCCTGCTTTAACGGCTGCGGCAGCCAGTATGCCAGAATGCACCTGCCCATAGCACCGAAATGCAATATCCAGTGCAACTACTGTGTGCGAAAGTTTGACTGTCCCAATGAAAGCAGACCGGGTGTCACAACCGAAGTTCTGTCGCCTGAGGAGGCATGCAGAAAGTATCAGATGGTAAGGGAAAAAATGCCGAATCTTAAAGTTGTGGGTATTGCCGGCCCCGGTGATTCACTTGCAGAATTTGAAAATACAAAAAAGACACTGTCTCTCATCAGAGAAATTGATCCGGAGGTAACTTTTTGTTTGTCGACAAACGGCCTGATGCTTCCGCTTTATGCAGACGAAATCGCCGGGCTGGGTGTATCCCATGTGACAGTTACAATGAACGCCGTTAATGCCACTATCGGAGCAAAGATCTACAAGCATGTTGATTATATGGGCAACAGATATTACGGAGAGGTGGGAGCGGCAATACTGATGGCTAACCAGCTGGCAGGGCTGAAACGGCTCACCTCGCTTGGGGTTGTATGCAAGGTCAATATTGTCATGCTGAAGGGTATCAATGAATATCACATACCGATTGTAGTAGCAAAAGCAAAGGAACTTGGCTGTGAAATCACAAACATAATGCAGATGATACCTGTTGCGGGAAGTGCTTTTGAGAATATGCCGCTTACAAGCAACAAGGAGATTATGGAAATGCGAAAGAAATGTGAGCTTTCAATGAAACAGATGTACCACTGCCGGCAATGCAGAGCTGATGCCATCGGTACCCTGGATAATGATCAATCCATCAATTTCAGAGGCTGCACCGGCACCTGTCCGGATGACGGCAAAAATGTGAAAGGGGAAGAGGGGCCAATACTCTTTGCCGTTTCATCCAAGAGCGGGGTTCTTGTAGACCAGCATTTTGGCCATGCAACTGATTTTTATATATATGAATACAAAAATAACAATATAAAGTTTAAAGAAAGAAGAAGCGTATCAAAGTATTGCACCGGTTCTGACAGCTGTGACGGCATGGGCGGCGGAAGCAAAGAGGGTAAAATAGATAAGATTCTTGAAACGGTCAAAGACTGTAAAGCGGTTTTGGCAATGCGCATAGGGGAATCTCCAAAACAAAAGCTCAGGGAAAATAACATCGAAACCTTTGCAACCTATGACCGGATTGAAGACGCTGTAAGACAGGCGGCTGAAAAGCTATCTGTTCATGTATAGGGGAAGACCGACAATGTAAAAGGCTATTGTAAAAAATAACCGTTTGTTGAGTGAGGCAATAAAAATTCTAATTCGAAAGCGAGGAAAAAAGTATGATCAGCCCGAAATATCATGTATTTGTCTGTGCGAGCTGCAGAATTAACGGAACCCAAAAGGGTTTCTGCCACTCAAAGGGAGCAGTGGGATTAATTCAGAAATTCATGGAGGAGATTGACGGCAGGGATCTTTCAGGAGATGTTATGGTAACTAACACAGGCTGCTTTGGAATTTGTGATAAAGGACCTGTGGTTGTAGTTTATCCGGAAGGCACCTGGTATGGAAATGTAAGCGAGGACGATATTGAGGAAATAGTTGAAATGCATCTTGAGAGCGGCGAAAAGGTTAAGAGACTTTTAATTTAGTTCAATATACAGGATATTGTACCAAAGTCACTATGGGCTGAAAGCCGATAGTAATTGACTTGGAATACAAATAAGATACCGGGAATATTATAATTAGGTCTGGAGGGGTGTTTATGATCAGAATTACAGATGTGACTTTGTGTACCATAAACCATAAATATGCCCAAAAAGATTTGCTGGCTAAATTGTACCGGCTGTTGCTGCAGAGCGGGGTCAACTTTATTGAAATATCGGTTCCTGTTCTCGAGGTACTGGGCGATGAGCTGGATTGCAGCAAAACAATACTTAGAGTGGGTCATCCGATTGAAATCAGCCATTATCCCGGTTTTGTAAGGTATATTAGCAGGCACAGCGGCTTTGATATGCCAATAGGGTCCATATCTGAAATACAGGTGAACGATATCAGAGAAATAAACCTGCTGACAAGGTACTCGGGATATCATAACATTCGTATAGTAGGACTGGATGATCTTTTGCAGCACGATTACCTGTATGTATTTGACAGATTAAAATGGATTACAGGCATCCAGGCTGAATTCTGTCCGCAGAATAATTATTTTTGTGCGACCGCCCTTGCAGTGGAATGGGTTTTAAACGGAGGCGACAATATTGCTGTAAGTTTTTGCGGCTGCGGAGGGTTCGCTGCTCTTGAAGAGGTTGTGATGGCACTGCGTATTACAAAAAGGCATAAGCCCAATCTGGATCTGTCAGTGCTTAAAGAAATCAAAAAGCTTTATGAAGAACTGACCGGTTATACAATACCTGGAAATAAGCCGGTTATAGGGGATCAAATATTTGATGTGGAATCCGGTATCCATGTGGATGGCATATACAAAAACGGCGCCAATTATGAACCCTTTGAACCTTCGGTTGTGGGTATGGAAAGAAAAATAGTCATTGGTAAACATTCCGGAAGAACCACCATGGAAATCAAACTTAAGGAACACGGGATAGCTTTGCCGAAGGAAAGGATAGCCGGGCTTTTGTCCGGTGTCCAGGAGATGAGCATAGCTCTTGGAAGAAGTATAACCGATCAGGAATTTATTGAGCTTGCCGATAATTATACAAAATAGTATTATTAAAGTTAATTACTGTAAGATGGAAGCGAAGGATTTAAACCGTAATTGACTTTGAAACAATGTGGATAGAGACTGATCGTATCCGGCAAAGGGGTGGCTTATAATTTGAAACATAAGAAATATATTATAGACACTACGCTCCGTGACGGGGAACAGAGTCCCGGATTTGCTTTCAGCATGGAACAGAAGGTTAAACTGGCAATCTTGATGGACAGGTCAGGTATTCATCAAATAGAAGCCGGGATTCCTGCTATGGGGAAATATGAAAAGGATTCCATATGTAAGATCATGGAAAACAGAGAAGGAGCACGGATATCAACCTGGAACAGGATGAACAGGGAAGATATTCAGCATTCCTTTGACTGCAGACCTGATATCATACATATCAGTGCACCGGTATCCTATGTTCACATCTATTCCAAGCTCAAAAAAAACAAGGTATGGCTGCAGAAAAATCTCCAGGAATGTGTAAATTATGCACAAGAAAAGGGATACAGCGTAACAGTGGGTTTTGAAGATGCATCGCGGGCCGATATAACCTTTATGGTAGGAGTCGCCGAAATGCTGAAAGACATGGGGGTATCAAGCATAAGATATGCCGATACGGTTGGTGTGCTGACGCCCTCAAGAGCATATCAGGCTATAAGTGAAATCAGGAGTCACACAGGAATATCAATCGGCATTCATGCCCATAACGATCTTGGAATGGCAGTTGCCAATTCTCTGGAGGCTGCAAGAGCAGGTGCCGATTATATCGATACAACACTTTTTGGTATTGGAGAGCGGGCGGGCAATTGTGATCTGAATCAGTTCATATCGGCTGCAGGACATATTTTTGATATAAGGCCGGATCACTCCTCTGCATGTCTGCTGAAAGCAAAAGGCAAGGAAATCATTTTTGGCGTATAGATAATCAGCTAACTTCAACTAAAGGAGGTGTATACCATGGATTTGTCACCACTGTTAATTTCACTAAAAGTAGCTTTTACTGCAACTTTCATAACAATATTTGCCGGAATCGCAGCAGCTAGATATGTACTGAAAATCAAAAGATTTCAAGGCTTGATTGATGGAATATTTACACTTCCCATGGTATTGCCTCCTACGGTTGTTGGTTTTTTTCTGTTGGTTTTACTGGGGAAGAACAGTGTTGTCGGAAAATTGCTTATAAATTTAAATATTAATGTAGTTTTTACCTGGGTAGGGGCTGTAATAGCCTCTACTGTTGTATCATTCCCGTTAATGTACAGGACTGTCAGAGGCGCCTTCGAACAATTTGATACAAACATTATTTATGCTGCCAGAACTCTTGGAATGCCGGAACGTAAAATCTTTCTGACACTTGTACTTCCCAATGTCATACCGAGTCTCATGGCAGGAACTATTTTGACCTTTGCCAGAGCATTGGGAGAATTCGGCGCTACCATGATGCTGGCAGGAAACATACCCGGGAAAACTCAGACCATGTCTGTTGCCGTGTATTCGGCGGTTCAGTCGGGGGATACCAGGACTGCCTATGAGTGGGTAGCCGTGGTGTGTGCAATGTCTTTTACCGCCATGGTTCTAATGAATTTCTGGAATGGGAGACAGGTTAAAAAGACGTCAAAAAGGGGGGATTTCTAATGTCCCTTTCTGTTGATATAAAAAAGAGGCTGGGCGATTTTACCCTTGAGGTAAAGTTAGACTCGGAAAATGAGATACTTGGTTTACTCGGTGCCTCGGGCTGCGGAAAGAGCATGACCCTGAAATGTATTGCAGGAATCGAAATGCCGGATGAAGGCAGAATAGTTCTGGGAGACAGGGTTTTATTCGATTCGTCAAAGAAAATAAACCTTCCGCCTCAGCAGAGGAAAGTCGGATATCTTTTTCAGAATTATGCCCTTTTTCCAAATATGACGGTGAAAGATAATATAGGTGCGGGAATAATAGGCAGCAGAAAAGATAAGGAAAAGATAATCAGAGAAAAAATAGATATGTTCTACTTAAAAGGACTTGAGGATAAAAGACCGTACCAATTGTCGGGAGGTCAGCAGCAGAGGGTGGCACTTGCCAGGATTTTAGCATCGGAACCTGAAATAATATTGCTGGATGAGCCCTTTTCAGCTCTTGACAGCAATCTGAAATGGCTTCTGGAACAGGAATTAATGGAGCTTCTTTCCAATTTTAACGGGACTGTTATATTGGTTTCACACAACAGAAACGAGGTTTACCGGTTTTCTAATACGGTAGCAGTCATAGCCGACGGGAAAATTGATGCGATAAAGAGCAAGGAGGCTTTGTTCAAGGATCCTGAAACAGTATCGGCTGCCCTGTTAACCGGCTGTAAAAATATTTCGCAGGCCCGGAGAATAACTGAGAATACTCTGGAGGCCGTTGATTGGGGCATACTTTTATATTCAAGCAAGGCAGTACCTGAAACCATAACCCATGTGGGTATGAGAGCGCACTATTTCAAGTATGCTGATGACAACAGCCGGACAAATACTATGAACTGCACCGTACTGAAGGTAATTGAAAACCCGTTTTCATACATTATCCTGCTGCGGAATAGTAAATGCAGTGAAGATATCACCTTCAGCAAAGTCAGGTGGGAAGTCGACAAGGAATACTGGGAAGAAATTTGCCGGTTGAACAAGCCTGTGAGGCTTGTTTTTGATCAGGATAATCTGCTGCTGCTTTCAGCCTCCAAAAACATTGGAACCAGTGGTCTGTAGCAACAAAACGTATATCGCCGGCAAAAAAATCAACCCCCGGCAATGTATGAATTTAAATGTTACATAACACCCGCCGGAAAAAATGTGATATATTTACTAGGTAAATATATTGGAGGTGAAGTATATGGAAGCAATTGTATACTTGTTTTTTATTGGTGTAGGATTTCTTATAACTGTACTGGCAGTCAGGACGGCAATAGATTATTCTAAAACTTCTCAGGAAGTTACTGAAATCAGAAGGCTGCTTGAAATTTTAGTTAAGAACAGCGGAGAAATAAATGCTGAGGATAAAATTGGAAAGAACCTGAAATATATTAAAACTACAGATGTTCCAGGCGATACCTGCCCCAACTGTGGAACAAAAATTTCTCAGAATGATGGGATTTGTCCGTCCTGCGGCATTAAATCAGGTTCTGATTAAGGCTGTGCAGGTCGCTTTTATTATATCCTTGTGACAGACCCTGATCATTTGCGGAGGCAGATAATGAACGAAGTAGAAATTATTCTGAAACAGATACTTATATTAACTTTACTGGGCGTGACCGGCTTCGCTGCGGGAAAGGGAAAATTCCTGCCCGAAAATACACACAGATATATCTCGGCACTGATATTGAAAATAACAATGCCGTTTTTAATATTTACAACCATGGGAAACTACTCCTTTACCGGTGAGACCCTTAAAAACGGTTTTCTCATATTTGTTCTCGGTATATTTTTTATATTGCTGGGTGGGTTTATTTCACTTGGACCGTGTAAATTGATGGATATCCGCGAAAAGACAAAAAATATATACATTGCACAGTCAATGTTCGGAAATGTCATATTCATGGCTTACCCGCTGCTTAAAGCAATGTACGGGGATGAGGGAATCGTATATGCCATTTTCTTTAACATTGCAAACGACGCTATCCTCTGGACACTGGGGGTTTACCTGTTCAACAGGCATAATACGAAAAACTGGAGGGACAATCTGTCTCACCTGGTAAATCCCAATACTCTGGCTTTTATGGGCGGACTGCTCATAATTTTACTGAAAGGGATATTCAAGTTTGAGAATATATATATTTATAAGTCAATCTGGGATATATTCTATTCGGCTTTCTATAATCTCGGACATATTACCATCTATCTGTCCATGATATTTATCGGGCTGATACTTTCAGGAGTGAAAATCTCGGGGATTAAAGATATATTTGACAGAGCCAGGTATCTTGTCTATTCACTGTTCAAGCTGATTATAGTACCTGTGGCGGCAATATTGTTTTTCAAGGCAACGGGCGATTTCTTTGATATCTTTGTAAAAAGGATCGTAGCTTTGCAGCTTGCAATGCCGGCTTCTACCATAGTTTCGGCACTTGCCCTGGAATATGATTCGGACTATAATGCAGCTACAGAAGGCATATTTGTTTCAACAATTCTGTCCATATTTACACTGCCGTTGATAGTATATTTGCTGACACTTTAAATGTGAATTTTAAGCGGTAATGGGAGAGAAGATAACCTCAATATTTTGAATATAATCCGAATATTTAAAGCGAACGATTGAAAATTGTTCGCTTTTTTAATTGACAATGGTCTTTGTTGTTTGATAATATTATTGTATCAAAAGGCGAATAATTTTTTTAAAAAGGTTAAAAATGTTCACAATTAATTAATATTATCTTAACAATGGAGGCAAATAACATGTGTATTTCTAAAGATGCCAGGGTAGCGGTTATAATGGGAAGCGATTCCGACCTGTCGGTAATGAAGAGCTGTATTAAAATTCTAAAGGATTTTGAAGTTCAATGCGATGTAATGGTATGTTCAGCTCACAGAACACCCGATAAGGCATCCGAGTTTGCGCGGAATGCGGAAGCAAACGGAATCGATGTTATCATAGCTGCGGCGGGAAAGGCTGCGCATCTTCCGGGAGTGCTGGCTGCCTACACCCCAATTCCTGTTATAGGGGTACCCATAAAGTCGTCAACACTTGACGGACTTGATTCACTTCTTTCAATCGTCCAAATGCCATCTGGAATTCCCGTTGCCACGGTTGCCGTTGACGGAGCGGAAAATGCCGCATTGCTCGCGGTTCAGATCCTGTCTGTAGCTTATCACGGTTTACGTGACAAAATGCTTGATTATAAAAAATCTCTGGCTGATAAAGTAGAAAAAAAGAATAAGGAACTTCAGAAGAAACTTGAGGAAATATAAATCAAAAAGGCAACAAAAAAGGAGTTACTTATGTGTGAATTTGGACAATGCATGCAATGCGAAAACCTTGACTGCTTCGATGACAGAATGGACAAAATGCATGAAGAGTGCGGAGTATTCGGGATATATTCAACTGATAACAGTGAGGTAGATGTTGCAGGAATGACTTATTACGGCCTGTACTCACTTCAGCACAGAGGACAGGAAAGCGCCGGTATTGCAGTAAGTGACAAGGAAACCATCGTTTTTCACAAGGATATGGGTCTGGTTCCTGAGATTTTTGACAAGGTCCTGCTAACTCATCTTCAGGGTACGATGGCTGTGGGGCATGTGAGGTACTCTACTACCGGTGCCAGCAAACGTGAGAACGCACAGCCCATAGTTGTAAGGTCAAGAAACGGGCAAATTGCTCTTGCGCATAACGGTAATATTGTCAATGCCTCAATTCTCAGAGAACAGATGGAAGATAACGGAACCATCTTTCAGACCACCAATGACACCGAAGTTCTTGTCAACCTGATTACAAAGCACAGTATTACTTCGGAGACAATAGAAGAAGCGGTTGAAAAAATGATGAAGGACGTTAAGGGTTCTTACGGACTTATTTTAATGACTGCAAACAAAATGCTGGGTGTCAGGGACCCGTACGGTATCAGACCATTATGCATCGGCAGGACTTCATCAGCCTATGTCATTGCTTCCGAGTCCTGTGCACTTGATGCGGTCAACGCAGAATTTATCAGAGATATCGAACCCGGTGAAATTGTAACTATCGAAAATAATGAAATCAGATCCATACAAGCTTTCAACAACAAGGATACAAAACTCTGCATATTTGAATTTGTATATTTTGCAAGACCTGACAGCGTAATTGACGGTGCGAGTGTTCAACAGTCCAGATATGAAGCCGGAAAGAGATTGGCAATTGAACATCCGGTTGACGCCGATGTTGTTATCGGTGTTCCTGATTCAGGCATATCCGCTGCTATCGGTTTCTCAAAGCAGACAGGAATTCCATACGGTGAAGGTATAGTCAAGAACAGATATATAGGAAGAACCTTTATTCAGCCCAGCCAGGGTATGAGAGAGGTGGCAGTCAGAATAAAGCACAATGCCATTAAAAAGACAATTGAAGGCAAAAGAGTCGTAATTATAGATGATTCCATAGTAAGAGGTACTACGACAAGAAGAATAGTAAAGATCCTTAAAAAAGCAGGAGCTAAAGAGGTACACATGAGAGTCAGCTCACCGCCTCTTAAATTTCCGTGCTATTTTGGAATAGATATCTCCTCCAGAAAGGAACTTGTCGCAGACAAGCTTTCCGTTGAGCAAATAAGAGAAATGATTTGTGCCGATTCATTGGGATACTTAAGCCTGGAAGGACTGCTGCAGACTCCGGTTGATTCAAAATGCGGCTTTTGTGCTGCCTGTCTGACGGGTGACTATCCAATAGAAGTTCCGGCCGAAGGAGATAAATTCAGCTGCGGCTTATAAGGGAACAAAAATATAAAATTTTATTACTATTTTGTGGCCGCTATGCGGCTCAAAGCCATAATGGAGGTTAATATGACCACTTACAGAGATGCAGGTGTAGATGTTGAGGCAGGTTATGAAGCAGTTAAGTTAATGAAGAACCATGTAAAGCGCACCTTCAGACCGGAGGTATTGACTGAGCTGGGAGGCTTTGGAGGTTTGTTCAGTCTTGACAAGTCAAAATATGAACAGCCTGTTTTGGTTTCAGGAACCGATGGAGTAGGAACAAAACTTAAAATGGCTTTTTTATTGAATAAACATGATACCGTAGGTATTGACTGCGTTGCAATGTGCGTGAACGATATAGTGTGCAGCGGTGCAGAACCGCTGTTTTTCCTGGATTATGTTGCTGTTGGCAAAAACTATCCCCAAAAGGTTGCCGAGATAGTAAAGGGTGTTGCGGAAGGCTGTGTTATGTCGGGCTGCTCGCTGATCGGCGGGGAAACGGCGGAAATGCCGGGGTTTTACCCTGTTGACGAATATGATCTGGCAGGTTTTACCGTGGGGATAGTGGACAGGAATAAAATCATCGACGGTAAAAGCATTAAGGCTGGAGACAAGCTGATAGGACTTCCTTCCTCAGGTATTCACAGCAACGGTTATTCTCTGGTGCGTAAATTGATAAATCCTACCGAAAAGAACTTAAAGGAATATGTTGAAAGCCTTGGCTGCACTCTGGGAGAAGAACTTCTCAAGCCTACCAGGATATACGTTAAAACTGTTCTGTCATTGATTGAAAAGTATGAAATAAAAGGAATTTCACATATAACCGGCGGCGGCTTCATCGAAAATATACCGAGAATAATACCTGACGGTTTAAAAGTTATTATTGAAAAGGGAACCTGGCCTGTACTGCCAATATTCGAACTTCTGAGAGGCTTGGGCAATATGAAGGACAGAGATATATACAATACTTTCAACATGGGAATAGGACTGGTTATGGCAGCAGACAGTGAAAAGGCCGACGAAATTGTTGCCTGCCTTAAATCCACCGGTGAAGCGGCATATATTATCGGTTCTGTCGCCCAAGGGGAAGCAGGGGTTGAAATCATATAGCAGGGCATACAGGTATGATATCAAAAGCTTTTGATTTTTATGTGTAATGTGGAGGCAAATATGCTTAAAATAGGCGTATTGGTGTCTGGCGGCGGTTCAAACCTTCAGGCCATAATTGATAAGATAGATAGCGGATATATAAGGAACGCTGAAATTGTAACTGTTGTATCCAGCAAACCCGGTGTATTTGCTCTTGAGAGGGCAAAAAAACATGGAATAAACGGCACCTGCATTTCCAGAAAGTTTTTCAATGATATAGATGAATACGACGAAGCTTTGATTGGCCATTTTGTTGAACACAAGGTTGATCTGGTTGTTATGGCAGGTTTTCTTTCTATTTTAGGAGAACAGTTTAACCGGTATTATACAAACAGGGTAATTAACATCCACCCTTCATTGATTCCTGCATTCTGCGGCAAGGGTTTCTATGGAATAATCCCGCACAGACATGTATTGGAAGCGGGTGTTAAAGTTACGGGAGCAACCGTGCACTTTGTTGAGCTTGAGGCCGATACAGGACCGATCATACTTCAAAAAGCTGTTTATGTAGAGGAGGGTGATACTCCGGAAATTCTCCAGCAAAGAGTTATGGAGCAGGCTGAATGGGAGATACTGCCAGAAGCAATTAAACTGTTTGCTGAAAATAGATTGGCCATAGATGGAAAGAGCGTACGGATTAAGAAAATGACTTCCGCCTTACCGGCGGCGAGTAAAAAATATTGAATTTAAAATTTCGATTGGAGGACTGGGTAATGATTAAACGTGCACTAATCAGTGTCTCGGACAAGACAGGCATAGTTGATTTTGCCAAAAATCTGGCTGCAAAGGGTGTGGAGATCATATCTACCGGAGGTACGGCCAAAGCTTTGTCAGACGCAGGCTTAAAGGTTATAAACATCTCGGACATCACAGGTTTTCCTGAATGTCTGGATGGAAGGGTTAAGACACTTCATCCCAAGGTTCATGCCGGACTGCTTGCAATCAGAAGCAATGAAGAGCATATGAAACAGATCAGGGAATTGGGCGTCGAAACTATCGATATAGTTGTTATAAACCTCTATCCGTTCAAACAGACCATTTTAAAAGGAAACGTCGAGCTCGAAGAAGCTATCGAAAATATTGATATCGGCGGACCTACAATGTTAAGGGCCGCTGCAAAGAATTATCAGGATGTGGCAGTTGTCGTTGATCCTGCAGATTATGAAAAAGTACTTGCGGAATTCAACGAAACCGGTGATGTAAGTGTGAAAACAAAGTTCAGACTGGCATACAAGGTTTTTGAACATACAAGCCACTACGACACACTTATAGCTAAATATCTCAGAGATACCCTTGGTGACATTGACTTCCCCGAAACCCTTTCACTTACCTTTGAGAAGGTCCAGGATATGCGCTATGGTGAGAACCCGCATCAGAAGGCTGTTTTCTATAAGGAAGTGGGAGCCAACAGAGGGGTTCTGCCCAGCGCTGTTCAGCTTCACGGAAAAGAATTGTCCTACAATAATATAAATGATACAAACGGTGCAATAGAACTTGTTAAAGAATTTGGCGAGCCTACGGTTGTTGCCGTCAAACATACCAATCCATGCGGGGTGGGCAGCGCAGCAACAATATATGAAGCCTACATGAGAGCCTATGAATCCGATCCTGTATCCATTTTTGGAGGAATTATCGCTGCCAACAGGGAAATAGATGCAAAAACAGCTGAAGAGATCAATAAGATTTTCGTTGAGATAGTTGTTGCACCGTCTTTTACTGATGAGGCCTTTGCAATCCTTTCACAGAAGAAAAACATAAGATTGCTCAAGCTTGAGGGAATCGAGGAAAAAGTTCCTGCCGACACTCTTGATATGAAGAAGGTATGCGGCGGTCTTCTGGTTCAAAAATATAACAGCCAGCTCTTTAATGAAGAGGATCTGAAGGTTGTTACAGACGTTAAGCCTACCGGGGAACAGATGGAAGACCTGGTATTTGCCATGAAGGTAGTCAAGCATACAAAATCAAACGGTATAGCACTTGCCAAGGGTAAGATGACAATTGGCGTCGGCCCCGGACAGACAAACAGAATAGTTCCTACAAGAGTAGCAATCGAATATGCAGGCGAAAGATCAAAGGGTGCGGTTATGGCCTCGGATGCCTTCTTCCCATTTGAGGATTGTGTTGAAGCAGCTGCTGCGGCAGGCATCAAGGCAATAATCCAGCCCGGAGGCTCGTTAAATGACCAGAAATCCATCGACGCCTGCAACAAGTACGGCATAGCGATGATATTTACAGGTATGAGACATTTCAAACACTAGTGGTCTGTAACACCCACTAAGAAGATCAGGGGGTATCAAATGAAGGTTTTGGTAGTTGGTGGAGGAGGAAGGGAACACGCTATAATATGGAAGCTTTCTCAAAACCCGAAGATAAGTGAATTGTTCTGCGCTCCCGGAAATGGCGGCATTTCGAAGCTTGCTTCCTGTGTTCCCATTAAAGCTACGGATATCGAGGGGATAGTTAATTTTTCCGGAGAGAATAAAATAGATTTTGTAATGGTGGCACCTGATGATCCGCTGGTAGCAGGAATGGTAGACGCACTTGAGGCTGCAGGTATAAGAGCTTTCGGTCCGGTCAAGGCGGCAGCTGTTATAGAAGGCAGCAAATCCTTTTCGAAGGATCTGATGAAAAAATACAACATACCTACTGCCGGTTATGCGGTTTTTGAGACCAGTGCCGGGGCACTGAAGTACCTTGATACCTGCAGCGCACCCGTTGTTGTCAAAGCCGACGGCCTGGCTCTTGGAAAAGGTGTTATTATAGCTCAGACCATAGCCGAAGCCAAAGCTGCAGTGAACAACATCATGAATGACAGGGTGTTCGGAGAAGCGGGAAACAAGGTTGTCATAGAGGAATTTATCGAAGGCCCCGAGGTGTCCATATTGGCCTTTACGGACGGAAAGACTGTAGTGCCCATGGTTTCGTCACAGGACCACAAACGTGTATTTGACCATGACCAGGGGCCGAATACAGGCGGGATGGGGACCTTCTCACCAAGCTTGATATATGACGGCAAACTGGCAGAGCAATGCATGAAGGAGATATTCATACCAACCATAGAGGCTATGAACAGGGAAGGCCGTAAATTCAAAGGAATTCTGTATTTTGGTCTGATGATAACAAAAGACGGACCTAAAGTCATCGAGTACAATGCCCGTTTCGGGGACCCTGAGACTCAGGTGGTGCTTCCGAGACTTAAAACCGACCTGCTGGATATATTTAATGCCATAATAGATGAGAAGCTTGCCGGGATAAAAATCGAATGGAGCGATAATGCCGCAGTATGCGTTATAGCAGCCTCTGGCGGATACCCGGGAAAGTATCCTGCCGGCCTTGAAATAAGCGGTTTGGAGGCAGCAGAAGCAGATGAAAACGTAGCTGTTTTCCATGCGGGTACAAGCTGTAAGGACGGTAAATTCTATACGGCAGGCGGAAGAGTACTGGGTGTTACGGCAGTGGAAGAAAACATGGAAAAGGCTATCAGCAAAGCTTATGCCGGTATTGAGAAAATCAGCTTTGAGGGTATGCACTACAGGAAGGATATAGGGAAAAAGTCAATTACTATAGGCTGAAAGCATAATTCGCCTGGAAGGCGAAGGCTTTAAACCGTAATTGACTTTGGTAAAAAGGAACTTTATAAAACAGCTTAACTGGTCACCTCAATCGCTGAG
>JAEVZU010000070.1 GCA_023392075.1 Bacillota bacterium
AAAACGTAAATTGATAAAAAGTTTCCTATTTTGCTGGTACAAATTAACTATTTTGCCTTCAAAGGCTTGACTTTAGCCAACTTTCATTATAAAATAATGTCGAATTCCATTTTTAGGAGGTTGTATAATGAATAAGTCGGATTTAATCAACTCAATTGCATCAAAATCAGGTTTAAACAAAAAAAATAGTGAAGCTGCTTTGAATGCATTTATTTCTTCAGTTGAGGATACTCTCAAGGCTGGCGACAAGGTTACTTTGGTTGGTTTCGGAACCTTCGAAGTAAGAGAAAGAGCTGCTAGAAAGGGTAGAAACCCACAGACTAAGAAAGAAATTACTATTCCTGCATCAAAAGCTCCAGTTTTCAAAGCTGGTAAGGTTTTGAAGGATAATGTTAACGCTTAATATGGCTAATGCACCCTTACGGGTACACTACATAAAAGCCCTGAATAAACTTCAGGGCTTTTTGTATTTTATTATGAATTTTATTTGGTTTTAATTATTAGTTCTTATTTTTTCTATCAGCTGACAAATCACCTGGGAATTTGTTGGCTTTTTTTGCTTATCTTCTTCAGATATGACATTTTCGATACAGTTTCTGATTGCCCTCTCAACTTTTTGTATTGTAACATTGTTCTTTACAGCTATTTCTCTGTATATGCCCTTCGGAAGAGAGCCGCTCTGACAATAGCCGTCAAATGAACGGGTAACAATGTCCCTTATATATGCATAACCCGTCATATGGGCCTTCAGGCCATATTCGCGCATATACTTGGTTGCCAGTACCTTCAGCTCATCATCATACCGGTTTTTGGGCTTTTGACCAATATTTGAACTATAATTTTTCATGGTATACTGTTTGATATTGGAATCCATATAAAGCTGTTTGATTCTTAAGGCCAGGACATTCTCGTCGAAAGGCTTTATTATGTAATAGTTGGCCCCCAGATTCATAGCCCTGGAAACATAATTTTCATGGCTCACGGCTGAATAAACTATGTAAACAGGTGATTTCCCGGCATTGTTGACTTTGGCATACTCCAGTACACCGATACCGTCCAATTTGGGCATTATAATATCCAGCAATACAACATCGGGTTTTTCCCTGTCAATCTGTTCTATTGCTTCGAGACCGTCTTTTGCTATTTTCAGCATATCAAATTCCTGGCACTCACTCAACTTATCACATAATGCCTTTGCAGTTAATAAATTATCATCCACTATCAAAACCCTTATTTTACTCATTGTTTCTCTTTAACCCTTTTCATAAATTTATGGCTGATTCAATACATCAGCTAAACTTTCCAGCTATACTTCAATCTCAAAAAGATCCGATTATCTTCTGACATATAACATTGGGTTCACTGTTGTCACATTCGATAATCTTATCAGCATATTTGATATACAAAGGTGTCCTTTCATCATATAAATCTTTTAGATTGCCACCTGTTCTCACCAATTTTCTTGAAGCATCCATTCTCTCTTCAATAACCTGATAACTCGTGTTCAAAAAGATAACTTTCCCGATTTCCTTTAAGTGATTCATGGAGATACCGCTGTGAACCAAACCACCTCCCGTTGAAATTACGCAATTGCTGGAATGGATATCCAACACCACCTCATCCTGAACCCGAATAAAATATTCCCGCCCTTGTTCTTCTACAAGCTGTCCCGGCGTTTTGCCGGTTTTATCGGTTACAAGAATATCGGTATCAATAAAGCCATATTCCAAGATCTCACTCAATAACTTTCCCACTGTGGTTTTGCCTGTTCCAGGCATACCTATCAGTATTATATTACCGTCACTCATATTGCCCCTCATAGCCCATCCCACCTGGAATCCATTTCTGTAATACTTCTCAAGCCTGACGACATTATGATACTATCCACAAGAGCTATCCTTACCATTGCTTCACAAATGGAATAAACTCTTGGTACCAGCGACGGGTCGCTTCTTGATGCAAACTTATGTGTCACAGGCTCAAGGGTCTGAACATTTACCGTAAGCTGATCCTGCAAAATGGTCGGAGTGGGCTTGACAGCCACACGGATACGGATTTCTTCACCGTTGGATATTCCCCCCAGCATACCGCCGGCTCTGTTGGTTTTAAATCTTATTCTGCCTGTTTCCTTATGGTAATAAGGGGTGTCATTCATCTCCGAACCTTTTTTTGCTGCCACTCCGAAGCCTTCACCTATTTCTATGCCCTTGACTCCGCCAATAGACATTAAGCCATGAGCAATAGTTGCACTTAATTTGTCAAAAACAGGCTCTCCCAATCCTGCGGGAACTCCTTTTGCAATTATCTCAATTACACCGCCGCAGGAATCACCCTCCTTGATTACCTGCAACAAGTCTTCCGTCATTAATCCCGCTGCCGCAGAGTCAGGGCAGTTTATTTCATTTGTCCTGTAATTCTGCTTCGCCTGCTCATAAGTAAACGGGCCCGCTTTAATACCGTGGGATTCTACGGTATATGCGATAACATCAATACCCATCCGGTCCAATACCTGCTTTGCAACCGCCCCCCCTGCAACTCTTGCTGCCGTTTCGCGGGCCGACGCTCTGCCGGCGCCAAGATAGTCTGCATGTTCGCCGTACTTTTTGTAGTAGGTATATGCTGCCTGTCCCGGTCTCAGCAAGTCCTTGTTGCCTCTGTGCTGCTCAATATGCCTGTCACCTATATCACTGCTTGGAATAAGCATTGCCACAGGGGCGCCGGTTGTGGTATCATCCTGCATTACGCCCGAAAAAATATATACCCTGTCGGCTTCCGATCTGGGCGTATGCAGCTTTGACTGCCCGGGTCTCCGCTTTTCCAGTTCCTCCTGTATGATTTCAGATGTTATTTTTATCCCTGCCGGTACACCATCCACTATGACTACCAGCCCTCCCCAAAGTTCGGGAGGAACATTTTCGCTTTTTCTGAAAGCGCCTGAGTAAGATTCTCCGCTCGTTGTTACGCGGAATACCCGTCCAAATGAATTACCAACCATTGCTGCCTCCATATATTTAAAAAAATTTATTATCTGTCAAAATTATGAGAATAAATATATTTTAGTTATTTTACTAAAACTAATGCTTAATCCTCACAAAGCCGGATATTACCACCGCAGCCCTTTATACAGTCAACAAAATCAGGGAATGTAACACTCATTGCCTCGGCAGTTTCAATTACTGTTTCTCCTGCGGCCTTCAAACCAGCAACCGCAAGCGACATAACCACCCTGTGATCGTCATGCCCGTTTACCCTGCAGCCCTTCAGGCTGCTTTCACGTATTATCAGCCCATCAGGAAGTTCTTCAATGACGGCGCCCATTTTGGTGAGTTCCCCGCACATAACACTTATTCTGTCAGTTTCCTTCAGCCTGGCCTGCGGAACATTCACAAGCCTGGTCTCCCCCTGTGCAAAACACCCTGCCACAGCCATGGCGGGCAGAGCATCCGGTATGGAGTTCATATCGATGGTCCTTCCACGCAAATTCTGTCCTTTAACAGTCACACTGTTGGTATCGAAGGAAACCTTCGCACCCATATCTTCCAAGATTGAAAGTACCAGCTTGTCACCTTGCGGATCTGTCATATCAAGGTTCGTCAGCCTGAATTCCTGCCCTGTTATTGCAGCCAATACCATAAAGAATGTTGCCGAAGAGAAATCTCCCGGAATAGTACATTCAAATTGTGGATATTTCTGCTGCCCCTGTATAAAAAATTCCTTCATATTATTATGTTTGTACTTTATACCGAATTTATCAAGCCACCAGAGAGTTATTTCAACATAAGGTACTTCGTTGAGTCTTGTAACCTCTATATGAGTATCGTTTTCAAGAAGAGGAGCGTTAAGCAGAATTGATGATAAGTATTGCGACGTAACTGCGTCTAGTGTTGTAAATCCACCTTTAGCCCTTCCTTTTACTACAACCGGAGCGGACTCATTGCCTCGTGTGGTGTAGGCCTCCCCGCCAAGATTATTAATAGCTTTGACCAGGGGACCTATTTGTCTTCTTCGTATTTGATAATCACCGGTAAAAACAGTATAGCCCGGAACAAGTGCAGCCGTCATCAACCCCAGCCTTAAGCTGGTTCCTGAATTTCCGACGTCTATTATGTTTTCGGGGATCTGCGGCCTTCCGCTTAATCCGTCTACAGTATAGCAGTTTGCATCCAGTTTATAGGATGCTCCAAAGGCTCTGCATAAATCAACAGCTGAGACGGAGTCGCTGGAAATCAACGGATTCCTGATGATACTCCGTCCATCTGCAAGCCCTGCGAAAAACATCGACCTTATAGTATGAGATTTTGACCCTGGAATATTAACTATCCCGGAAACCTCAGAAGGTTTTACTCTTAATATCATTTTTTCCACCTACCATATTACCTATTTTTTCAAAAAATTTCAATCCTTTTAATAAGATCAAATAAGACAATTTAATAAGACCATGCTGCAATATGCTACCAATACTATGTTATTATAACAGCAGGGATTCGTCAATTTTTTTGCCTGTTTTATCCAGAAATCAGTTACCGTTGCCTGTAAGTTTTGGGGGTGGAGGCCCAAAATATTGAAAATAATTACAAAGTAATTTTCCATTATAAAGTTTTCTTTTTTTATCGGCCCTTCTTCCAAAAAGCTTTTCAAACTCGAGGTTGGAGGTAATAACATAATAGGACCACGAGTCTAATTTTTTAAAAACCGTACCCATTTCCCTGTAGAGCTTATCAACATAGTCCTTTTCCCCCAAACGTTCACCGTAAGGCGGGTTACATATTATAATACCGTATTTGTATCTGGAGCTGATGTCTGAAACCGGCAGCCTCTGAAGATGAATGGAATCCTCGACTCCCGCCTTTTTTGCGTGATACCGGGCCAGGCTCATGGCTTCTTCATCAATATCCGAACCATGGATTCTGAGTTCCCTGTCTTCCACCATTAAATCATAAGCCTCATCTCTTGCCTGATCCCAAAAATCCGCATTGATGATATTCCACTTTTCCGAGTCAAATTCTCTTCCAAGTCCGGGGGCGATATTCTTTCCAATAAGAGCCGCCTCAATGGGAATTGTACCGCTGCCGCAGAAAGGATCCAGTAAAACCCTGTCCTTATTCCAATGACTGATCAGTATCATTGCACTTGCCAGCGTCTCCTTCAATGGTGCTCCGCCCACAAGTTTTCTATAGCCTCTTTTGTGCAGTCCCGCTCCGCTTGTATCAATTGTCAGTGTGGCTGTATCCTTTAGAAGGGCTACTTCTATTCTGTATCTGGATCCGGTTTCCTCAAACCATTCACATTTATGGCGCAGCTTCAGCTTCTCTACTATGGCCTTTTTTACAATTGCCTGGCAGTCAGAAACGCTAAAAAGCTTTGAATCAATGGATTTTCCTTCTACAGGAAACTCTGCGTCGGCAGGTATAATTTCATCCCATGGCAGGGCTTTTGTCTGCTCGAAAAGTTCTTCAAAGCTTAACGCCTTAAATTCACCCATTTTTAAAAGCACTCTGTCGGCTGATCTTAACCAGAGATTGGTCCTGCAAATGGCCATTTCATCTCCGGTAAACGTAACCTTTCCATTTTCGACTTTCTGATCGAGGTAGCCCAGTTTTTTCAATTCTCTTGCTGTAACAGCCTCAATGCCGAAGGCTGATGTTGCTATTAGTTCAAATTTACTCATGAATATGCCTTTCAACTATATATTTAACATCATTACCCTCTATTGACAATGTATTGTTCATTGTCAATAGAGGGTAAACAATTGTCATATCTATTATTTGGATAAGTACTACTATTATAACCTTGTAAGCAGTTTATAACAACAAATTATTACCAATATGGCAAATTAAAATAGGTCTGGATTAATTCACTGAAGCGGAGTAAAAATACAAAATATAAATATTTGAAGTTACTTACAGATATGTAAAATATAAATGACGCTATAAATCAAACAGCTTGCAATTATCCATTATTTGCAGTTTATCGTATTATCTCATTAAATCATTTATAAAAAGCTAAAATATCTAACAATCCAGCAACTCAAAGGATTCCCGTATGTTATTAAGTATAAATTTAAAAAAATAAATGAAAGTTACTATATTTCTGCTTGCAATTATTTTAACTTAATAGTATAATTTAGGGGAAAATAAAAGTAAATATTGGCGTACAACGGGGTATGCTGAGTTGGTTCTAATATTAACCATTAGAGCTTTATTAGGTTTATTGTTTTTTTAAGATGAAACCCTTACGCCAAAATATTAATTGACTTAATTATATTTTAGTGCAGGAGGGTTTTTTAATGGAAATTTTGCAAGGTATCATGGATCAGGTTATTAAAAGAAATCCCGGTGAGCCGGAGTTTCATCAAGCAGTGGCAGAAGTTCTTGAATCTCTCGAGGTAGTTGCGGAAAAGCACCCCGAATGGGTTAAAGCCGGTGTATTCGACAGAATCGTTGAGCCTGAAAGACAGATCATCTTTAGAGTACCCTGGGTTGATGATAACGGTAATGTACATGTAAACCGTGGTTTCAGAATTCAGTTCAATAGTGCAATCGGTCCTTATAAGGGCGGGTTGAGACTTCATCCTTCAGTTAATGCAAGTATTCTTAAATTTCTCGGTTTTGAGCAAATATTCAAGAATTCCCTGACAGGTCTTCCAATCGGAGGCGGTAAAGGCGGCAGTGATTTTGATCCTAAAGGTAAGTCGGACTATGAAGTTATGAGATTCTGCCAAAGCTTTATGACTGAGTTATCAAAGCATATCGGTGCTGATACAGACGTTCCTGCAGGTGATATCGGAACCGGTGCAAGAGAAATAGGTTATATGTATGGCCAGTACAAGAGGCTCAGAAACGAGTATACCGGAGTTTTAACGGGCAAAGGCCTCACTTGGGGCGGCAGTCTTGTAAGAACAGAGGCAACAGGTTACGGTTTATGCTACTTTATGGATGAAGCCTTGAAAGCAAAGGGAAAATCCTTTAAAGGAGCCACCGTTGTAGTTTCCGGTTCGGGAAATGTTGCCATTTATGCAACTGAAAAAGTTCATCAGCTGGGTGGAAAGGTTGTTGCGTTAAGCGACTCCGGCGGATACATATATGATCCCGAAGGTATCAAGCTTGACACGGTAAAGCAGCTGAAGGAAGTTGAAAGAAAGCGTATCAGTGAGTACGTTAAGATACATAAAAATGCAATCTATACCGAAGGCTGCTCCGGCATCTGGAGTATTAAATGTGATATAGCTCTCCCATGCGCTACTCAAAATGAAATAGACGGCAAGTCGGCGGATTTATTGGTTAAAAACGGCTGCTATGCAGTTGGTGAAGGTGCAAATATGCCTTCAACACCCGAAGCAGTTCATATATACTTGAGCAATAAGATTATTTACGGTCCTGCAAAGGCTGCAAATGCAGGCGGTGTCGCAACCTCAGCCCTCGAAATGAGCCAGAACAGCATGCGTTATTCCTGGACTTTCGAAGAAGTTGATGCTAAATTAAAAGACATTATGGTAAATATCTACAGGAATGCAAGTGCTGCAGCAAAGGAATACGGCATGGAGGATAACCTCGTAGCCGGCGCAAACATTGCAGGTTTCTTAAAAGTAGCCAATGCAATGTATGCTCATGGAATTGCGTACTAAGTAACACCCTTATATTTTAAACGCCAACACCGGTTAAATTATGGTGTTGGCGTCTTTTTTTACTTTTTTACTTAATTATATAAAGCGATATACTTTTAAATATTAGTGAATTGCACGTTTCTTGTGCTTTCCTCCCATCACATCCGAAACATCATTTATGGTAACAAATGCATTCTCATCTTTGTCATAAATGATGGATTTTAGTTTTGATATCTCCAAACGGGTGATAACTGAGTAGAGAATAGTTTTTTCATTTTTGGAAAAACCGCCTTTTCCGTCTATAAAGGTCACACCTCTACCCAAACGGGCTGTTATAGCTTCTGCAATTTCTTCAGCTTTATCTGAAATTATGAATGCTGCCTTTGCTTCGTCAAGACCTTCAATTGTAATATCAATTACCTTGTAAGCAATAAAGTAAGCTATAAGCGAATACATAGCCCTATCCCAGCCGAATACCAAACCTGCACTGCTCAAAATAAATACATTAAAAAGCATAACCATCTCGCCTACCGAGAAAGCTGTTTTTTTGTTAATAATTATTGCAACCATTTCGGTTCCGTCAAGTGACCCGCCTGATCGAATAATTATTCCAACACCAACTCCAAGTATTATCCCACCAAAAACAGTAGCAAGCAAAACATCGCTTGTAAGACCGGGTATAGGGTGAAATACCTGTACCCATACCGATAGGGATACTATTGAAAAGAGCGAAGAAAAAACAAAGGTTTTACCTATTTGTTTATATCCAAGGAATAAAAATGGCAAATTCAGGACAAATATAAACAAACTCAGAGGCAGTTTCGATAAATAACTTGAAATTATTGATACACCGACTATTCCACCATCAATAATGTTATTGGGAATCAGAAATATTTCCAATCCTATTGCTGCTAATATTGACCCTATAAATAGAAATACATATCTGTTTATCTCTCTTTTGATCTGGTTCTTTTTAGTCATACTTCCACCTCACTATTCTACATGTTTAGAATCACGAAAAGCGTAAGTAATTATTTTTATAATTACTGCCGTTAAAATAGTGAGGAATAGCTTGCCTTATGTATTTTCTGAAATCGATGAGCTTATTGATATTTGAATAATCCCTTGGCAGAAAATCCTGGTACAAAATGTAACTAAAATTAGGATTGTTCTGTTTGTTGTGGACTGTCTTGCCGGGAGTTTTCAAATTTTCTCTTGCCAAATGAAAAACTTTATTGCCAAGTGATTTGACTTTAAAAAAACTATGACTATTCCTGTACTTATAGTCAGAGTCAATATTAAGGTTAATACCGATAAATATTATTTGCAAAAACAGACATAAAATTATCAGTATCCCAACATTTTTGGTTTTGACCATTTAAACCTCCTTTCGAACTTAATACAATATAATTATATCATACTTAAAAAATTATATTGTATATATTTATTATTCAAAAATAAGCCATGGTTCTGTTTTGGGAGTATCACAGCTAAAAGAAAGCATCTCTTTTTTGGTTGGGTGTTCAAAATTTACCTGGTGAGCCCATAAGGCTATTTGCTGCCCAGCCTTGTTTACCCTGGAGCCGTAACGCTGGTCTCCATAAAGGATATATCCTGCGTGCGACAGCTGCACTCTTATCTGATGCGGTCTTCCGGTATGCAGGTTAATTCTCAGAAGGCTCAATTCTTCTGCCGACTTTAATACCTCATAGTCCAATATGGCTTCCTTTGCCTCCTTCGTTCCCTCCTTCACCACCGACACCATATTTGTGACTTCATTCTTTAGAAGAAAATCTCTGAGGGTAGCTTTAGTTTTTGCGGGTATCCCTCTTACAACTGCAAGATAAGTCTTTTTGAAGGTTCTTGTCCTGATTTGGTCGGACAGTCTGGCAGCCGCTTTTGAGGTTCTGGCAAAAACCATGATTCCGCCGACAGGTCTGTCCAATCTGTGAACAAGCCCAAGATATACTTCCCCGGGCTTATTATAGGTCTCCTTGACATATTGCTTCAAAACCGTCAGTAAATCCATATCCCTGGTATTATCAGCCTGAACAGGAATATTGACCGGCTTTTCCACAACAAGCAAATGATTATCTTCATATATTATAGAAGGTCTCACCGCTTCTCCCACCTTCCGTATATTCCGCACGGGAGCACCATTCCGGACTGGCTTACAGGAAGTCCGACTTCTCCGCAGCTATGAACACCCTTGAACCGGCTTCCTATGGTCTGTTTGAGGATATTGCTTAAAACGGTTGGAGAAAAGCCGGTTGTATATGAATTTATAAGGAAAAACAGCGGATTATCAGAAAGCAGCCCCATACACTGATCAACAAAATCATAGAGCGAATCCTCTATTTTCCATATTTCCCCATTGGGGCCTCTGCCATAAGAGGGCGGATCCATAATTACACCATCATATTTTTTACCTCTTCTGATCTCCCTCTGGACAAATTTCATACAATCATCGGTAATAAATCTTACAGGTCTATCGGCCAATCCCGACAGAGCCACATTTTCCTTTGCCCAGTTGACCATTCCTTTTGCTGCATCCACATGACATACTTCAGCACCGGCATAAGCCGCTGCAACAGTGGCTCCTCCGGTATACGCAAACAGGTTTAATACCTTTATGGGGCGATTGGCTTTCTGAATATTGTTTATCATCCATTTCCAGTTAACGGCCTGTTCGGGAAAAAGTCCGGTGTGCTTAAACCCTGTGGGTTCAATATAAAATTTCAAATTTTCAAAGCTGATGGTCCATCTTTGCGGAAGCTTCTTTTTGTACTCCCATTGTCCGCCTCCGCTCTGACTTCTATGATAATGAGCGTCGGCACGCTCCCATATCTTCATATTTTTTACCGGCCATATGATTTGGGGATCGGGTCTCCTCAATATGACATCGCCCCATCTTTCAAGCTTTTCCCCTCCACCTGTTTCTATAAGCTCATAATCTTTCCATTCATCTGCTAAAAACATTTTTTCCTCCAATGACACAAGTTATTTGATAGCTGCAACGATTTCAACAATTTCATCAGGTTTTAGAGCGATAAAGTCCGGTTTTGCTCTTTTAAGCAGTTCCAGCGAGTCAAATCCCCATATAACCGAAATCACTTTTATTCCGATTTTCCTGCAAGCCTCCACATCCCGCTGCTCATCTCCCACATATATTACCTCATCCTTTTCGACGCCCAGCTTGGAAATCAGCCTTCCTATGGTTACGTGTTTTGCAAACAGCCCTTTTGAGGACTGAATATTGTCAAACATCTCCATATTATTATATTTTAAAAATGCCTCAATATTATGAACCGAATTTGATGATACAATGCTCAGGCCATAACCTGTTGAATACAGCTTTTCCAGCATTTCACCGACACCCTCAACAGGACTGACTTCTTCAGCATAGGAATGATAGTTGTTCAGAAGTTCCACACCCATTTTCGGAAGCTTGAATACCGGAATTTTCAGTTCTTTAATCCTTTTCTTCATGGGAAGCTTCAACAGCTCCTTGATTCTTTCCTGACTCACCGGCTGATACCCATACTTTTCAGCCATTTCATTTCCTATTTTTATAAAGGTTTGCAATGAATCAACCAAGGTCCCATCAAGGTCAAAAATTATCTGCTTTATCATCTTTCCCCCAAAATCCCTGGTAGTCTGTAACATCCTAAATCATATATTGCCGGCGTTCAAATTTTTCCGCCTGGCAATGCACCATTTAATTTTGCAGACTACTGGTAACTTATAGTTCTTCCCTGTACTTATTCATCAGTTGTTTAAACAATTCAGCACTTGACGGCGGAGTATATGTAATGGTATTTGCTCCGGCTTCTATTGTTTCCAGAATGCTCTCGTTTGTTGGTCCTCCGGTTGCGATAATGGGAACCTGCGGAAAATTTTTCCGTATCGCACTGACCACTTCCGGTGTTCTGGCGGCACAGGAGACATTCAATATTTCAGCTCCCGCGTCTAATCTGGCTTGAATATCCGTATTCTCGGAGGTTACCGTTACTACAATCGGAATATCTATTTTGGAATACAAGGCTTTTATAAGTTCGTTTTTTGTTGGCGCGTTGACTACAACGCCTATAGCTCCCTGAAATTCAGCATCCATCGCAATATTAATCACCCTTTTTCCGGTAGTCGTACCTCCTCCTACTCCGCAAAAAACAGGAATGTCCGATGCACTTATTATTGAGTGTGTTATAACCGGCTGAGGTGTAAACGGATACACTGCAATTACAGCGTTCGCATTGCAATTTTTTATAATAGCCACATCGGTTGTGAACATAAGCGATTTGATATTCTTCCCAAAAATATTTATTCCGCTTACGCGGTTAATTACTTCTGGAATCTTAACCATGTGCTTTCTCAGTGTTCCTTCAATTTCAGGTACAAATGTCATATTTCCTCCTTGTACTCCCGGATTTCTTAATGCTAACAAAATCATTTGCTGATGAGAAAATAAATTCTTTTGCTATGTTTGCCTTTTCAGCGGGATTGTATACTTTTAACATATTATAGTATACTAAATTTTTTTGGAGTCGTACAGAAATAATAACTATTGTAATTTGGAATATTAATGGTAAAATATATTTCATTCCAGATTGTAAACCAGAAAGCAGGTTATAAATTATATGAATAATAATACTT
Organism: Bacillota bacterium; assembly: GCA_023392075.1. Taxonomy (GTDB): domain Bacteria; phylum Bacillota; class Clostridia; order Acetivibrionales; family DSM-1351; genus Ruminiclostridium. The sequence continues at coordinate 12,257 of JAEVZU010000070.1, forward strand.
TATCTACTAAATTCCTTGGATGTGACAGTGATTTTTCGTCTGCTGAAATTATCATATTCGGAGCACCCTACGACGGAACAACTACTTTCAGGCCCGGAACAAGATTTGCACCTTCCGCCATGAGAATGGATTCCATAGGAATCGAAACCTACAGTCCATATTTTGACGCCGATATAACTGATTTTACCGTCAACGATTTTGGAGATCTTGATTTACCCTTTGGTTCACCGCCAAAAGCATTATGTATGATATCGGAAACTGCCGAGTTTATTTTCTCAAGTAATAAAAAGCCTTTGATGATCGGAGGAGAACACCTGGTTTCACTCCCGGCAATCGAACAGGCAGCAAAAAAATATCCCGGCTTAAAAATCATACACTTTGATGCACATACCGACCTGCGTGAAGACTATCTGGGAGAAACTCTATCGCACTCTTCTGTAATCAGGCGTGCCTGGGATATCCTGGGTGACAACAGGATCTGGCAGTTTGGTATCCGCAGCGGAACCCGTGAGGAATTCTACTGGTCCAAAGAGGGGCACACCTCCATGTGTCTGCACAACTTTGATACCCTCGGCACCGCTGTCAGGGAAATCGGCGATTCACCGGTCTATCTGACAATAGATCTGGACGTGCTGGATCCTTCAAACTTTCCCGGAACAGGCACGCCCGAAGCCGGCGGTGTCAGTTTTACCGAATTGATAGCTGCTCTAAAAACCGTATCAAAGCTCAACATAATCGGCGCAGATATTGTTGAACTGTCACCGCATTATGATCACAGCGGCGCTTCAACCGCATTGGCCTGCAAGGTGTTGAGGGAAGTCCTCCTTGCCATGTCGGTATAACAAAGTTGTTATAAATAAATATCCGGTTGTTGCCAAAAGAGCAGTTCTGCCGACGATTGGCAGAACTGCTCTTTTGTGTGGTTTAATGTTATAGTTTTGATGAAGCTTGATAAATCCCCAAATAAAATAAAGTTAATTAAGCATTTCTTAGCTTTTTATATATTTTTATATTTATATGTTTTCATTTATTAAATTCTTATTGCTAAATTGCGGCATTTCCTCTTTCTTTTGTACGGATTCTGATGCAATCCTGGATTTCCGAAATAAATATTTTACCGTCTCCAACCTCTCCGGTCTGGGTGTGAGAAACTATTGCATCTGTTATAAGATCAACCTTTTCATCGGTGCAGACAAGCTCAAGTTTGACTTTGGGCAATACATTCAAGGAGACCTCCTGACCTCTGTAATATTCCTTCCATCCAAGCTGTTTTCCCGCACCCATTACCTGTGATATTGTTATACCATCCAAATCTATAGCCAGCAAAGCTTCCTTAAGTTCTTCCAGCTTGGCCGGTCTTATAATTGCCTCTATTTTCTTCATAATTTCGCCCCCGTTTTCTTCACAAATTTTATTTATAAAAGCTCAATCCATCCCTGAGAATGAAGGATATGCCGACTCACCGTGCTGTGAAATATCCAGTCCTTCCGATTCTTCTCTTGATGAAACTCTGAGATCTTTCATAAACAGCTTGAGTACGAACATGATAACTGCTGTTCCTACCACTGCCAGTGCAATAGTAGCGGCAATGCTGATAATTTGAGCTACAAACAATCTGGTGTCGCCAAATACCAATCCATCCCATTGTGCAACAGAGTTAATTGAGTTTTTGGCGAACAAGCCTGTTGCTATTCCTCCCCAAATGCCACCGATTCCGTGACATCCGAATGCATCCAGGGCATCATCATATCCGAATTTTGATTTGATTACACTCATTGCAAAGTAGCATATAGGGCTTACTACCGCTCCAATAACAAGTGAAGCCCATACCGGTACAAAGCCTGCTCCGGGAGTGATTGCAACCAAACCGACGACCGCACCTGTAGCCGCACCAAGCATGGTAGGCTTTCCTCTTGTAATTTTTTCAACAAGCATCCATGAAAGTAATGCCGTCGCTGCTGATGTATTTGTCGTCAGGAAGGCATGAACTGCCAGTTCTCCGCTTCCCAAAGCACTGCCTGCGTTGAAGCCGAACCATCCGAACCAGAGTACTGCCGATCCGATGAACACCAAAGGAATATTGTGCGGCTGATGTGAGGTAATACCATAACCTTTTCTCTTTCCAAGCATTATACAGGCAATAAGCCCTGATATACCTGAACTTATGTGAACAACATTTCCGCCTGCGAAGTCAACAGCTCCCAGGTTTCTAAGAATACCGCCCACTCCCCACATCATGTGTGCCATAGGATAGTAGACAATCAGTGACCATAAACCTATAAAAACGAACAGTGCAGAAAATTTCATTCTCTCAACCAGAGATCCGGTAATAAGAGCCGGTGTAATGATTGCAAACATCATTTGAAATGCTGCAAATAGAGTATGAGGAATTGTGGCTGCATAGTCGGGATTCGGAGCACCGCCTACGTTATTGAAAAGTGCCCAGTTCAAATTTCCGATTATTCCGCCGATATCCCCTCCAAAGGAAAGAGAATAGCCTACAAGTACCCATAGAACGGATGCAAGCCCTGCGATAAAAAATGAAGCCATAATGGTACTTAATACGTTTTTGCGTTTTACCATACCCCCATAAAATAATGCAAGACCAGGTGTCATGAAAAATACAAGCGCTGCCGAGATCAGCACGAAAGCTGTATCTCCTGTGTTAATAGTTGCCATAATTAACCCTCCGTGTTATAAATTTTTTGCTGCTTAATCAATCTCTCTTTATTCTGATTAAGTTTTATTACCTATAACCATAAAAAATAGCATGTTCAGAGATGAAACAAACTCTCCAAACACGCCATTGTGTTGTTGAAATAAACCCGACTGGTTTTACAACCTGCAATTTATAGTAATATAGGATAAGGTAAATTTTTTCCGACAGCAATAAAAGTTCCCCATAAAACTAAAAAAGCCACCCAGCCAATTGCACTAAGCAATTAACCAAGCAGCACCATCGCTGTCATTCTTAAATATTTGCTAACAGTGTAACATACGAAATTTTAGGTGTCAATACTTTACTGAAAATATGTAAATATGTTAATTCTCATTAAAAATCCGCATGATTATTTTTTATTGGAATACTTAAACCATTAACAGGAATATAGATTTATATATTTGTAAATATTCTTCAATATTCAAAACATAAAAAAATATTAAGGAACCTATTGTAAATTTGAAACTTTAGTAGTATCATAACTTCATAAACCTAAACTTTTTAACAAATTCCAACTGAAAAAAACTATTCTTTGCAATTTTCAAAGGTGTAAGTTGCAATTATTTACAATAACATTTATTTTTACTTCATTAATTAATGTTATCTCTGATAATTAACTTAATACCATCTTTTGAAATTGACAAAATAATTCACTTCATATTTTTTCTATTTTTACACATTCAATGCCAATTTCAAAAAATGAATAATCCATACATAATTGGGTTCAAAGCTCAGCTCAAAGATGTCAGTTTTAGAAAACCTTTATGTACTCTACATTTTTTCTTTTTCAATAGCGAAGAAGGGTGTATTAAATTTAACTTTTTTTGCTTTTTAATACGAATTCCATTAGCTTTTTGGGATTGGTATTTAAATTAAATAAAAAATAATATATTTACAGAAAGGAAGATGTATAATGGACTTACAAATAGGTGACATTAAAATTGCCTTGGATACCTTATGGGTACTTGTTACCGCTATGCTGGTATTCTTTATGAATCTTGGTTTTGCTACCGTAGAAAGTGGTTTTGCAAGATCCAAGAATGCAGTAAATATTCTTTCTAAGAATTTTATTGTATTTGCTGTATCCTCTCTGGGCTATCTGCTGCTTGGTTGGGGATTGATGTTTGGAGATGGAAATGGATTCGTCGGAACAAGCGGTTTATTTTTTGTTGGAGGTGCAGACAACTCACCTGCCATAGGAGATGCCTACAGCGGAGTATACTCAGCCATTTCATGGACGGGAGTACCTCTCTGGGCTAAATTCTTCTTCCAGCTGGTATTCTGCGGAACTGCTGCTACTATAGTTTCTGGAGCTGTTGCAGAACGTGTAAAGTATATTTCCTTTATAGTTTTCTCTTTTATTCTTACTCTGCTGATATATCCGGTAGTTGGTCACTGGATATGGGGCGGCGGCTGGCTGGCATCAAAAGGAATGTGGGATTTTGCAGGCTCAACGGTTGTTCACTCTGTAGGCGGATGGGCCGCATTGGCGGGTGCCATAGCTCTGGGACCCAGATTTGGCAAGTACAAGAAGGATGGAAGTATTCAGGCAATACCTGGACATAATCTGTCACTGGCAACCATAGGTGCCTTCGTACTCTGGCTGGGCTGGTTCGGATTTAATCCGGGTTCAACAATGGCAGCCGATCCAAGCTCAATTGCACACATACTTATGACAACCAACACCTCTGGTATCGTTGCAATACTTACATCAACAATAACCTCATGGTTATTCCTTGGCAAACCTGATCTTGGTATGAGTATAAACGGTTTGCTTGCAGGTCTTGTTGCAATAACGGCTCCCTGTGCCTTTGTAAGTGTTACCAGTTCCATAATCATTGGTGCAGTTGCAGGTGTAATCGTTGTGTTTGCAGTTGTTATCTTTGACCGTATTAAAGTAGATGATCCGGTTGGAGCAATTTCAGTCCACCTTGTAAACGGTATATTCGGAACAATCTGTGTGGGCTTGTTCGCAGAGGATAAGATCACCGGTGCGGCTACCGGAAACGGACTTTTCATGGGAGGAGGCTTCACATTGCTTGGAAATCAGCTACTGGGAGTTATTACAGTCGGTGCATTTGTATTCTCTCTCTCAATGCTTGTCTGGTCAGTACTTAAGAAAACTATGGGTATACGTGTTAGCTTACAGGAAGAGATTCAAGGTCTTGATATCGGAGAACATGGTAATGAAGCATATCCTGATTTTGTGGCTCGTAAACAATTATAATATTTCCATTTAGTTAAGAAAACTGTTTACGTGTTAACACTAATTGAAATTTTATTAAGGAGGTTAATTACTTATGAAACAAATTAAAGCTGTTATACGGCCCGAAAAGCTTGATGACGTCCGTAATGCCCTGGAAAAAACCGGTTGCTTTAAAGGTGTAATGATTACTGATATAACCGGTCAGGGAAATCAAAAAGGTATAACTCAGTCCTGGCGCGGAGAAAAATATACGGTTAATTATATACCAAAGATCTGCCTTGATCTGGTGGTGGCTGATAAAGACGTTGAAGCTATTAAGAAAGCCATTTTGGAAAGTGCTCCTACGGGAGAATTCGGAGATGGTAAAATATTCATTTACAACGTTGAAGAAGTTATCAGAATAAGAACCGGCGATGAAGGAGAAAAAGCACTATAGTTATTGCCTGACAACCAAAAGGTCATCGTATAAAATTAAATCTTTATACGGTGACCTTGTTTTGTGTCTTACTTCTGTTTATGAAAAACCTCCTGTTAATCGGTTCAATCAACAGGAGGTTTTTTCTCTGCACCCTTATATTTTTCTCCATATTTACAATCAAAAAACTTAAGTACGTTAAAAAGCTAATACTTTTTAAGTATAGAAAATCAGCTAATAACTCGACAGTATCTCTTCCGCAACTTTAATCTGAGATACTCTTGTATCCATTGCCCTCTTTTGAATATACCTGTGTGCCTGAGGTTCAGTCATATTCATTTTTTCGACCAGCAGCCATTTAGCCTTCTCGATAATTTTTCTGTCGTTAATCCGCTTTTCCAAATCATCATTTTGAAGCTTTAAACCTCTCAGCGATTTGCGGGAATTAGCAGCAAATTTAGCCGTTTGCAGTAATATAGTTTTATTTATAGGTTTCGGAAGTATAAGTGCTCCAACCTTTTCAAGCTTATACTGCATTTCCTCCAGATGCTCATGTTTAGCTAAAACGATTATGCCAGCATCGGTTTTATCGGCTATATCCAAAACAAGCTCAATACCTAATTCATCCTGTAAAGGCGCATTTATCAGTATTAATTCGGGTTCGAACATATCAAGTTTACGTCTGGCCTCATTTGCAGATAAAGAGTATTCCGCCGCCGAATATCCCTGTTGAAGCATGAGGGTTCGAAGATCTTTTATCAAATCAGGCCTGCTGCATACAATTAGAATCCCTCCTGCACTCACTGGCAATCACCTCCATCTGAGCGGGAAAAGCGTGAAAAACATTTAGTGAAACACATATATTTCACGCTTAAAAAAGCCGCACGCGTCTTTTTTATTTTTATGCGTTGCTGCACAGCAGCGGATTCCGGATTAATATGCGGATAGATAACGGTCAATCTCCCAGGAATGCACAATATTGTTATATGAAGCCCATTCTGCTTCCTTGGCCGAAATATATTTTGTAAAGATGTGCTCGCCTAAAACGTCCTTTATATAAGGATCATTTTTCATTTCCTCCAAAGCAAATAAAAGATTTGACGGGAGTCTTTGAATACCAAGCTCTTTTTCCCTGTCAGGTGCAAGATTGTAGGTATTGATATCAACAGGAGCAGGTATCACCAGCTTTTTCTGCAAACCATCCAACCCGGCTTCCAGCAGCAAGGCCAGTGTGAGATATGGATTACAGGACGGGTCGGGACTCCTCAATTCGATTCTTGTAGCTTCTCCCTTTGGCGCGGGAATTCTCATCAGCAAACTTCTGTTCATATGTGACCATGCTATATGGACAGGAGCCTCAAAACCGGGTACAAATCTCTTGTAGGAGTTTACCAGCGGATTGGCTACGGCTGTTATGCCTTTTGCATGCTGAAGTATTCCGGCTCCGAACATTTTAGCCACCTCGGATATATCCATGCTGTTTTCTCCCGCATTGAACAGATTTTTTCCATTCTGTGAAAGAGACATATTGATATGCATACCCGAACCATATGAATTATAGATTGGTTTCGGCATAAATGTAGCGTGTAGGCCGTTTCTCTGCGCAACGGTTTTTACTACCATTCTGAAAGTCATGATTCTGTCGGCAGCTGTCATAACATCACTGTATTTAAAATCAATTTCATGCTGTCCGGCCGCATTCTCATGATGTGAAGCTTCTATTTCAAAACCCATATCCTCAAGTACCATGCAAATCTCTCTTCTGCAATTCTCGCCCAGGTCGGACGGAGCCAGGTCACAATAACCGGCCGCATCATGAGTCTTGTTTGTGGGCCTTCCTTCTGCATCGGTGTGGAACAGGAAAAATTCACACTCAGGACCGATATTAAATGTGTAGCCAAGCTGTTTTGCCTTTGCTTCGGACCTTTTCAATATATACCTTGGATCTCCCAGGAATTGTGATCCGTCATAATTCCTGATATCACAGATGAATCTTGCCACCTTGCCGTGCTGCGGTCTCCATGGAATAAGTTGAAATGTATCCGGATCAGGGAATAGAAGCATATCAGACTGTTCAACTTCTGAAAACCCTGCAATAGCTGAGGCATCAAACATAACCCCTTCATCAAGGGCTCTTTCAAGCTGCTGGTCGGTTATTGCAATGTTCTTCATATTACCAAAAATATCTGCAAATTGAAGCCTAATAAACTTAACATCATTCTGTTCTACAAACTTTAGTAGATCATTTTTGGAAGCCATTTTCCCCCACCTCTCTCCTTTATAGTTAAATTTATTTATATTTTACACAATTATGTTTTTTGTGTATATAACAGTTTAATATATGCTATTCAGCGGATATTGATTTATTATTTACAGTCTTTATATTATTATTAGAAATCACATTAAATACAGTAAATAAAAAAAGCGAAACTCATAATTTCATATAATATTATGAGAAACGCCTTTGTTTCCGCCAGATACCTTATTAAATTAATTAACAAAATTTAATTATCAAAATAATTTTACTAATTATTTTCAATTCAGTCAAGTATTTTTTTGCAATTCAACATCTCAAATCCTGCAAAAATCAGTTGGTCAATTTTGTATACCAAATCCGAATTTCGAAAAAAAATCTCGTGTACCTACATATATGCCTATTTTTATTGATTTGCCCGTCCCTTAAATCTTTAATAAAAAGTATTGATTTTTTGCAGGGCATATATTATAATGATTGTAAATTAATAATAATTTACAGCAAAGGCGCTGTGTCAGTCAAAAAATTTTTTTTGATTGGTACAGCTTTTTTTATTTTTTTGGTATAATACTAATAATGTGCAAATCCGCAAGGTATTCATTTACCTTATATATAGGAAAAAACAATTATCTGGAGGATTATATGGCTGATACAAATGACTACATTAAATATATAGCAGGCTTGGCCAAACTCTCATTGGATGACGATGAGATGCAGTCATTAGCTGGAGATATGCAGGATATAATCGGTTTGATGGATACAATAAAAGATCTGGATACAGACAGTATTGGTGCAACCGAGCATATATCCAGAATTACTAATAATATGAGAGAAGACGAAGCGGGCAATCCATTTGATACCGAGAAAATTCTTTCCAATTCCAAACATGCCATGGAAAATTGCTTTTCCATACCTAAAATGATTGAATAGGAGGTTATAGAGGCTATAATGGAAATTACTAGATTAACTATAAAAGAAGCCCGCACTCTTCTTGATTCAAAGAAAATAAGTGCTGTTGAACTTACTAATATATATATTGACAGAATAAAATCTCTTGACAGCAAAGTAGATTCTTATTTGTCTGTGTGCGAGGAAACAGCTTTGCAGCAGGCTGCCGAAGCCCAGAAAAAAATTGACGGCGGGAACGGCGATCTGTTATGCGGTATTCCTTTAAGTATTAAGGATAATATTTGTATAGAGGGTACTAAAACCACCTGCGCTTCAAAAATGCTTGAAGATTTTATACCTCCCTATACAGCCACTGCAGTAAACAAACTCCATTCTCAAAATGCGGTAATACTTGGAAAGGTAAATCTTGATGAATTCGCAATGGGCGGTTCAACCGAGAATTCCGCTTTTAAGAAAACAAAAAATCCTTTTGATCTGACAAGAGTGCCCGGCGGTTCCTCCGGAGGATCAGCTGCCTCGGTTTCAGCCTCTCTTGCATTGGGATCACTTGGTTCGGACACCGGAGGTTCTGTCAGGCAGCCGTCTGCATTTTGCGGTGTAGTTGGTATGAAGCCTACATACGGTCTTGTATCAAGATATGGTTTGGTGGCCTTCGCCTCCTCTCTTGACCAGATTGGTCCCATAGGCAAAACGGTAGAGGATTGTGCCATATTATTGGATGGGATTTGCGGTCAGGATACCAGGGATGGAACCTCATTGAATTATAAACCGGATACATCATATGCATCCTCTGTTTCAGGCGGTATTGAAGGCTATAGGATTGGACTTCCGAAAGAGTATATAACCGAAGGTTTGAGCAGTGAAGTCAGAGATGCTTTGTATAGATCCATTGAAACCCTGGAAAAGCTTGGCGCAAAGGTTGAAGAGTTTTCCATGCCAAGTTTGCAGCATGCTATTCCGGCTTATTACCTGATGTCATCTGCCGAAGCAAGTTCAAACCTGTCAAGATATGACGGTGTAAAGTATGGATACAGGACTGAAAACTGCCGGTCCTATAATGAGATGATAGGCAGATCCAGAGCCGAAGGTTTCGGCCGTGAAGTAAAAAGAAGGATTTTGCTTGGGACCTACGCGCTTGCTTCAGGTTATTATGATGCCTACTATAAAAAAGCACTGAAACTCAGAACTTTAATAAGCAATGGCTTTGATGAGGCCTTCGCAAAATATGATGCGGTATTACATCCTACAACTCCCGAAACAGCGTTCAAGCTTGGACAAAATACAGATGATCCGCTAAGCATGTATTTGGCTGATATATATACTGTTTCTGCAAATATTGCAGGTCTTCCGTCAATATCGCTTCCATGCGGATATGATTCAAATGGACTTCCTATAGGCTTGTCCTTCACAGGTAAGCCGCTTGGAGAACGCGAAATACTCAGAGCCGCTGCAGCTTTTGAGGCAGATTTTGCTCCAGAGTTCAGAGTGCCCGTATTATAGGAGGTTAGCTTGAAAAACTTCACTTGCGTTCGTCTTCCAAGCAAACCTATGAATTTATGGCCGTGCGAAATATTCAAAGTATTAGTCAATACTTTCAAAGCGCACATGGCCAATTAACCTCCTTTATTCGCCACATTGCGATAAAGGATAATTACTTGCATAACATTTTGTGGCCACAAATGTGGCTCATGGAGGTTAATATAATGAAATATATTCCAACCATAGGTTTAGAAATACATGCGGAGTTATCCACAAAATCAAAAATATTCTGTGACTGCCCCGTAAGTTTCGGCGGAGAGCCAAATACAAGATGCTGTCCTGTGTGCATTGGCCTGCCGGGTACCTTGCCTGTTTTAAATAAAACTGCTGTTGAATATACGGTCAAAGCAGGACTGGCCTTGAATTGTGAAATAAATGAGTTTTCAAAGCTTGACAGAAAAAATTATTTTTATCCTGATTTGCCAAAGGCATATCAGATTTCACAGTTTGACCTGCCCATATGCAAAAACGGAGGAATTACTATCAATACTCCCGAGGGTGAGAAATTTATCCGCATCGAGAGAATACACCTTGAAGAGGATGCCGGAAAACTCCTGCACGACAGTTATGACAATTACAGCCTGGCAGATTACAACCGCTGCGGCGTACCGCTTATAGAAATAGTAACAAAACCTGATTTATCCTCCTCTGAAGAGGCCAGGGAGTTTGTTGAGAAAGTACGTCTTATGCTGCTCTACTCCGGCGTTTCCGACTGCCGGATGGAGGAGGGTTCACTGAGAGCAGACGTAAATGTCTCAATCAGACCTCAGGGGACAGAAGAACTTGGAACCAGAACAGAAATGAAAAACATCAACTCGATCAGAGGTATCGCAAGATCAATAGATGCTGAAATTGAAAGGCAGTCGGAGCTTCTGGACGAAGGTAAAAGAATCACTCAGGAAACCAGAAGATGGGATGATAACAAGGGTGAAAGCAAATCCATGAGGAGCAAGGAAGATGCTCATGATTACAGATACTTCCCTGAACCCGATGTGGTACCCATATCCTTTAAAAAGGAAGAAATCGAAGCTTTCCGCAATGCCTTGCCGGAGCTTCCCAACAAAAGATTTGCCAAATATACCGGTGAATTTGCTTTGAGTGAAGTTGATGCAAACTTGCTGCTGACCTCGGTCAGTCTTTCCGACTTCTTTGAAAGTACTGCAAAAGAATGCGGAAACCCCAAAGCAGCATCAAACTTTATAATAGTTGAGGTTTTAAGAAAATTGAATGATACCGGACTTTCTGCAGAGGATATTCCTTTTGGCGGTGATGTATTGGGCCGCCTGTTAAAGATGGTTGAAAACGAGGAAATAACCGCGGCCAATGCTAAAAAGGTTCTGGCTGAAATGTTTGAAACCGGTAAGGACCCCGAGGCCATAGTAACTGAAAAAGGCTACAAGGTCATAAATGATACCGGTGAAGTTGAAAGTACAGTTAAAGAGATACTTGCCAATAATGAAAAAGCTGTTGCCGAGTATCTGGAAGGTAAGGAAAAGACCTTTGGTTTCTTAATGGGGCAGTGCTCCAGAGCTTTGGCCGGGAGAGGGAATCCCAAGGTTGTACAGGAAGTTCTGAGAAGCGAACTGAACAAATTGAAGGGATAAAACGGGGTCTCTGCAATTACAATTAAATTTATTTGTGAAACAAAGGCGTTTCACTCCTTCTTTAAACAAGGGAGTGGAATGCCTTTTTTGATAAAATTCAATAACAAAAAAATTAACATTAAATTATTAAGGGGGTTACTTAGTATGGCAAATGTAACAGAAATTTTCGGAAGCAGTGTATTTAATGACGCAACAATGCGTGAGCGTCTTCCAAAAGCAACTTATAAGTCTCTGAAAAAGACTATTGATCTTGGTTTGGCTCTGGATGAGTCGGTTGCCGATGTAGTTGCAAATGTAATGAAGGATTGGGCGATAGAAAAAGGTGCGACTCACTTTACCCACTGGTTCCACCCGATGACCGGTATTACAGCGGAAAAGCATGATGCATTTATCTCTCCCACTGCAGACGGAAAAGTAATATTGGAATTCTCAGGTAAGGAACTTATCAAGGGTGAACCTGATGCATCTTCTTTCCCATCAGGCGGACTTAGAGCTACTTATGAAGCAAGAGGATATACAGCCTGGGATTGTACCTCACCTGCATTTACAAAAGACGGCACACTCTATATTCCAACTGCTTTCTGCTCATATACGGGAGAAATCCTTGACAAAAAGACTCCATTGCTTCGTTCAATGGAAGCTCTCAACAAACAGGCTTTAAGAATTTTAAAGGTTTTGGGCAACACCACAGCTACAAGAGTAACAACAACTGTAGGACCGGAACAGGAATACTTCCTCGTTGACAGAGAACTGTTCAAACAGCGCAAGGATTTGATCTTCACAGGAAGAACCCTGTTTGGTGTCAAACCTCCAAAGGGTCAGGAATTGGAAGATCACTACTTCGGTAATATCAAGGATAGAGTTTCCTCATATATGAAGGATCTTGATACCGAGCTCTGGAAACTCGGCATTTCAGCTAAAACAAAGCATAACGAAGTAGCTCCTGCCCAGCATGAATTAGCACCAATATTCAATACCTCAAACGTAGCTACAGATCACAACCAGCTTACAATGGAACTGATGCAGAAGGTTGCTTTAAGACACGGTCTTGCATGCCTGCTGCATGAAAAACCATTTGCCGGTGTCAACGGTTCAGGTAAGCACAACAACTGGTCAATGTCAACCAACGACGGACAGAACCTCCTGGAGCCCGGTTCAACTCCGCATGACAATGTTCAGTTCCTTATCTTCCTGGCCGCCGTAATCAAGGCAGTGGATGAATATCAGGATTTGCTGCGTCTGTCTGTTGCTACGGCTGGAAACGATCACAGACTTGGTGCCAACGAAGCTCCACCTGCTATTGTTTCAGTATTCCTCGGAGATCAGCTCACTGATATTATCAATCAGCTTGAAAACGGAAAAGCAAAGGGAAAAATCTACAACAATATCCTTGAAACAGGCGTTGCAAGCTTACCTAAGCTTCCCAAGGACACAACAGACCGTAACAGAACTTCACCATTTGCATTTACCGGTAACAAATTTGAATTCAGAATGCTTGGTTCTTCTGCTTCAATCGCAGGTGCCAACTTTGTTCTTAATACAATAGTTGCTGAAATTTTGCAAAAGTTTGCTGATCAGCTGGAAGCTGCCGGCGATTTAAATGCTGCTATTGCAACCTTGCTTTCAGAAACGGTAAAGAATCATAAGAGAATCGTATTCAACGGAAACGGCTATTCGGAAGAATGGGTTGCCGAAGCTGAAAGCAGAGGCTTGCTCAACATGAAATCAACCGTTGAGTGTATTCCTACCTTTATCAAGGATAAGAATGTTGCCGTATTCGTTAAACATGGCGTATTAAGCAAATCAGAAATCGAATCAAGATATGAAATACTCCTTGAAAACTATGTTAAGACAATCAATATTGAAGCATTGACTATGATCAACATGGCCAAGACTGAAATATTGCCTGCTGCCTTCAAGTTCAGCAAGGAACTGTCAGATACCATCAATTCAGTTAAAGCAACAGGAATGTCTGTTGAGGTTTCAGCTCAGTCCTCAGTACTGAAGGAACTCTCACCTGTTCTCAGTTCCTTTGCCTCAAACCTGACAGCATTGAAGAAGACACTTGAAAAAGCAGGTGCTGAAACCAGCAGTGCATTAAAGCAGGCTGACACCTTCAGCAAGACCGTTATTCCTGCAATGGAAGCTTTAAGAACTGATGCTGATAAGTTGGAAGCTATTCTTCCCAAGGATTTGTATCCATTCCCGACTTATGCAGATCTTCTCTTTAATGTTTAATTAATTTAAATCTAAAAGGCAATGGTGCAAAGACGCTCCCGCGCCGCCGGCAATACCGGCCTGCACCGTTGCCTTTTTAAGTAAGCAAATATGAATTGGCGAAAAAATATTGGCACGAGTCAAATAAATATCCCATTTCGGCATGGGATATTTATTTGACTCGTACCGGAAATGGGGATACAATGAAAAACATTTCCTACCTGGTTGCTTCAGGTGCACTTCTCACATGCTCCACTGTTCTTGCGGCAGTTTCGGGATGGAATCTCCTGGCGTTGGCACTGAATATTGTTTTCTTTATGGGATATTTCATTTTTATCCGGCGTTTATTGACAAACAACGGCGGACAGTACACCGATAAAATAAAAAAACTTAAAGACGATCTAAGAAAATTCAACTTTGAAGTGCAGGTTACATCAAGTCAGATATCATCAGTATCTGAAAGTATTGCTGTAACCAGCGACGAAAATAATGAATTTGCAAAGTATGTATATGATAAAGTGAGAGAGATGGCCGGCAATAATCAAGAAGTAAATTCCAGCATTACCAACACCCTGGCTGAAGTCAGAAGCATTATGGAGCTGCTAGACAACGCAGACGGAATAACCGTTGATATGCTGAATAAGAGTTTAATTTCCAAGGATACGGTCAAGCTCAGTCTGGAAGAAATACTGCAGATAGTTCAAACAATTAACGGCATACACGAGTCCTCCGACAAGACCCTGACAAATATGGAGCAGCTTCAAAAAACCTCGAAAGAAATTGTACATATTCTTGAAACAGTCAGCAATATCTCAAAACAAACCCAGCTGCTCGCACTTAATGCCACAATTGAATCCGCACGTGCAGGCGAGCATGGAAAAGGCTTTGCCGTGGTTGCCTCTGAAATTCACAAACTTGCCGATGACACCAACAAATCCGTAGGAGATATTAATTCACTAATAAAAGCTATCCAAACCGAAGTTGAGAGTGTATATTCGGATGTAAAGGAAAATGCCCTGCGCGTGGATAATGGAATATCCGCTACCAAAAATATTGAAGAAAATCTTGGAAGAATCGACTCTTCCTTTAATGATGTGTTCGGAATGATGGATCAGATAAGCCAGCTATCCAAACAGGAGGTTCAAATCGCCCAGAATGTCGGAGACCAGATTAAAGAGGTTGAGGAAGTAATGTTACAGACTTCTAAATCAGTTGATGATGTTTGTGCTTCAGTTCAGCAGCAGAAGCAAAATATGGAAGATATCTCTTCACTGGGTACCCGCCTGAATGAAGCCTCCTCCTCCCTTGCAAAGCTATTTTCCAACGAAGCTGAAACTATGGAGAATCTTGGCAATGAAGCAATGGATAAAGCAAAAAATTCTCTTTCCATTATAAAAGCTGAGCTTTGCTCTGAAGCAGAAATAATTAATTCCAAAGACAGCAATACTCATGAAACCATTTTAAGCAGCTTTATGAAGAAATATGGTTTTGTTGAGGCAGCCTGGACCAATGACCGCAAGGGCAGATTTATCTGTTCCATACCAAAGGCCGGTATAGCAAACGCTAACGTAAGAGAATGGTTTAAGCATAGCATTCAGGGTGAAGATTTTATTTCATCGGTGTACATTTCAGCCATAACAAGAAATCCATGTGTAACCGTTTCTTCACCAGTGAGGAATGCCTCCGGTGATATTATAGGTGTTGTAGGAATTGATATAATTATCTGAAAATTTACACCATTTATGCACTAATCTCCTCCAAACTTCATATACTGAATAAAGTAAAAAGTATGTGCAATACGTTTCTTAAATTCATACTAATTAATACTTTTTACCTGACCAAAGGGGCAACGACGTCTGGTCGGTTAATTTATTATTAATTGACTTAAAATACTTCTTGTCCTTTTATTTATTTGACTTTGGAGGAAAATTTATGTGCTCAATTCTTGGTATAATTAACTTTAAAGATTCTACTTCAGAGATAACCCAGACTGTTTTGAATGAAATGAGAAAAACAACCGTTCATAGAGGGCCGGATCAAAATGGCTTCTACCGCAGTGAATACGTTTGTTTTGCACATAACAGACTGGCTGTCATTGATGTTGAAAACGGCCTTCAGCCCATGACTGTCGTTTTTGAAGGAAAAAGCTACACTATTGTTTATAACGGTGAAATATATAATGCGGATGAATTGCGGAAGGAGCTTGCTTCGTCAGGTGTTAAGTTCAGTACGCACTGTGATACCGAAGTTGTATTGTATTCGTACATAATCTGGGGCCGCGGCTGTTCTGAAAAGCTTAACGGTATATATGCCTTTGCGGTATATGATGACGATAATAAAAGGGTTTATCTTTCCAGAGACAGGATGGGAGTGAAGCCTTTTTTCTATACCCGGCTGGGTAACACTCTCATTTTTTCTTCCGAGGTCAAGGCCATTTTAAAACATCCGAAGATAAGAGCCGAGCTGTCCAGTGAGGGAATCTGGCAAATGCTTTACCTGTCACCCATGAGACCTTCCAATAACGGTATCTTTAAGAATATTTATGAAATTTCTCCGGGATATCACGGCACTTTTGATATAGATGGTCTCAGACTCAGCAGATATTGGTCTCTTGAGGCCTATGAGCTGGAAGACGATGAAGACACAATTCTTGAAAAAACCCGGTTCTATTTGACAGATGCCATTAAGAGACAGCTTGTTTCGGATGTGCCTTTATGTACTTTCCTGTCTGGCGGGCTTGATTCCTCCATTGTAACTTCTGTTGCAAAAACGGACAAAAAAAACGGAGACACCCTCTCCACCTACTCTTTTGAATATGAAGGCAATCAACAGCATTTTGAAGCCACAAGCTTCCAGCCCGAAAGTGATGATGCATACGCTGCATGGCTTGCCGCATATCTGAAAACAGACCACACAATACTTACCGTAACCCAGCAGGATATCGCCACTCTGTTGTATGATGCCGTAAAATACAGAGATTATCCCGGCATGGCTGATATTGATTCCTCACTGCTCTATTACTGCCGGGAAGTCAAAAAAAGACATACTGTTGCTCTGAGCGGCGAATGTGCCGATGAAATCTTCGGCGGTTATCCATGGTTCTATAGGCCTGAAATGCTGCACAGAGACTTTTTTCCATGGATTCATGATCCTGAATCAAGAGTGTTCCTGTTTCATCCGGATTTTGCCAAACCCAGGGAAGGTTTCGAATTTGTAAAACAGATTTATCTGGACAGTAAAAATGCCTGCCCGCTGGCCCCAAACGAATCCGAGGAAATGAAAACCAGCAGGATAGCTACCTGGCTGTCAGTTAACTGGTTTATGGTAAGTCTTTTGGAACGCAAGGACAGAATGTCTATGGCCAGCGGCCTTGAGGTCAGGGTGCCCTTCTCCGACCATAGAATTTTAGAATACGTATATAATGTCCCCTGGAGCATCAAGTTCAAAAACAAGGTGGAGAAATCCCTGCTGAGGAATTCAATGGCAGAATACCTGCCGGACAAAATTCTTAACAGAAAGAAGAGCCCGTATCCAAAAACTCATAATCCTGAATATGAGAGGATCGTGACCCGCATATTTGAACAGGTGCTGGCCGACTCCACTTCCGTGCTGAGGGATATTCTTCATCAGGATGCTCTGACACTGCTTCGTTCAGGCAGCAACATAACCTGGTTCGGACAGCTTATGGGCCGCCCGCAGCTCATAGCCTGGCTGCTTCAGCTGAATTACTGGTTCGGTGAGTATGATGTGAAAATAGTATAATAATATATTAATAAAAATTAAATAGCTCATCATAAATAGACCGATGGCATATGCCGTCGGTCTAAATTCATGTCAATAATTTTTTTCATGTCTTATAGCTAAAAAATTATTTAATAAAAAGTAATGCATTATTCTATATTTCCCTATTAATTGACAATAAACAAAGCATCTGCCAACTACAATTTCAAAGAAAAAAATGAGAAAAAACTCGTAATTTGATAAACTTATTAAAATGCTGCAAAATCAAATCCTCCTGAAAAGAGTATACCAGCTCCATTATAAGTTGTTAATCATGAATTTTATACTCCTGATATATTGAAAGAGTAATTGAATTCAGTTGCATGGGATGGGGGATAAATTCTGTGCAAACTGCGATCCCATTCATTTGTTTTTTCAATATAATCATTTAGGAGGACTACTATGGGAAAGATTGAAACTGCAACACAATGGATGATTGATTTGGCAAATGATAACAGCCACGGGTATGATCAGACATATAGATGGGGAGAGCGTGGTGATTATGACTGCTCTTCTGCAATCATAACCGCCTGGCAGACTGCCGGCGTACCGGTAAAAACCAATGGTGCAACTTATACCGGTAATATGAAGAGTGTTTTTCTTAACA
>JAEVZU010000033.1 GCA_023392075.1 Bacillota bacterium
TATCCATACCAATTTATCTGCTTTTGACCGTATTTGCCGTTATTGTGATATTTCCAATATTCTATATAATATTATCGTCTTTCAAATCAACAGCAGATATATTGACATCAACATCATTCTTTCCCTCTTCAATAAGCTTTGACAATTATGTACGCGCATGGAAGCTTTCAAATTTTCAGACTTATATGTGGAACAGCATATTTATGTGCAGCTTTATTGTAGCAGGAACCATTATTACTTCAATTACTTCGGGTTATGTATTTTCCCGCAGCAGCTTCCGGGGCAAAAATTTGATACTGCTTATCATAACCTCCTCAATGTTTATTTCGGCAGGAAGCCTGTATCTGTATCCACAGCTTAAAATAGCGAAACTGCTAAATATTAACACATCGCTTTGGGGAGTAATAATTATATATATATTTGGAATAAATGTTACAAATCTTTATATTTCAAAAGGTTTCATAGATTCAATACCGAAAGAGATCGATGAGGCGGCGAAGGTTGACGGCTGCAGTTTTTTCAGAATATTCTACAATATCATTTTCCCATTGACGAAACCTTTGATAGCTACGGTCGGATTGCTTTCCTTTATGAATTCGTGGAATGATTATCTGCTGCCAATGGTATTCACCTTGGGCAATCCAAAAAGCCAGCCTCTGGTAGTTGGAATCATATCAATGAAAAGCAGCGGAGAGACTATTTCTTCATGGGACTTGATGATGGCCGGAACAACGATGGCAGTCGTTCCCATGCTGATAGTCTTTGTATGTCTGAATAAGTACTTTGTTGCAGGACTTACCAGCGGTGCGGTAAAAGGATAAAAAATAATAAAAAACAGAGGAGTTGTTTTTATGTCTAAATTAATTACAGGAGTTTTACCAGCATTAATTACACCTATGGATGAGCATGGAAATATTTTAGTGGATTCGGCTAAACCTCTCATAGACTGGTATGAGAAGGAAAAGGCCGACGGACTGTACATGTTGGGCTGGACAGGCGAAGGCATGTATCTGTCGGTTCAGCAGAGAAAAACCTGGGCCGAAGCGGTTTTAAAAGCAAACAATAACAGGATGCCAATATTCGTACATGTGGGATATAATGAAAATCTGGATGATTCGGTTGAGCTTGCACGCCATGCCGAAGAGCATGGAGCATATGCAGTAGCTTCGGTGGGGATTTCTTCCAAGTCCACACTTGCTGAAAATGTGGCATATTTCAAACGTATATCCGAAGCAGCTCCAAAAACTCCTTTCTATATATACTGGACCTCCAACGGAGAAATGCTGACAGGCGGAGAAAGAGTGGATCCCGATGAACTTCTGGAAGCCATGAAGGCCGTTCCTACTTTTAAGGGAATAAAGTTCACAGACAATAACTTCTATATACTTGAAAGATTTAAAAAATATAATCCGGATATCAATATACTCACCGGAGCCGACAACCTTGTAATATGCTCTGATATAATGGGTGCAGACGGCAATATTGGCGCACTGCAGGCAATAACCTGCTATGATTTCAAAGTTCTGCTGGAAAAAATGAAGGAAGGAAACTACAAAGAGGCCAGGGAAATACAATACCGCACCAATGAAATAGCCGAAGCATATTCGGTACGGGATCTCGGAACAATCCCGGGTATCAAGATCGTTATGGAACGGGTATACAACATACCGGCAGGTTATTGTTCACCCACCAGTCCATACCTCCCGAAGGTCACAGATGAGGCTTTGATTGATAGCTACTTAAAGGTCTATAAGGATAACGTAATAAAAAGGTAATTTTAGAAATAGTTTGCTCACAAAGTACATGCCGGAAATTTGTACAGCTGGAACACTCGTGGTTCACTTACAATTTCAGGCATGTACTTTTAATTTAGTTTCCCATTTATTGTAGTTATACTCGTACACTATAACAATAGTAATTCATGTAATTCATTTGTTTTATCTTTAGGAAGCCTCATTTTTTTATTCTTAAAATTCAATAGCGTTTGTGACGGTAAAAATTTTTTTGAGGTACTATTGACCGGTTGAGTCAATGGTATTATAATTATGCCATTGACTCAACCGGTCAATGAATTTCGGCGTTTTGCAGCTTGAAAGGAGGTTGTACTATTTATTCCAATTTTTTAAAGCTTGATGAGGAAAAAAGACAGAGAATTCTCAATGCCGCCATGAAGGAGTTTGCCCGGCAGGGGTATAAAAATGCTTCAACCGATAACATTGTAAAAGAAGCAAAAATTTCCAAGGGTGCTTTGTTTCACTATTTTAAAAATAAAAAGAGCTTGTTTCTGTTTTTATATGAATACTCTCTGGAAATCATAAGAAATGAAATATTGATGAAAATAAATTTTGAAATGACAGATATTTTTGACAGGCGAAGGCAGGCCACATTGCAAAAGATTGAGATTTACAAGATACACCCTTTGATTTATGAATTTGTTGCCATAGCATATATGGATGATTCCAATGAAATAAAGAAGGATATCCAGGGCAAGAGCAAAAAATTGATGGTATATGGCAAGAGCAAGTTATATGAAGGCATTGATACATCCATGTTCCGTGAGGATGTTGATGTTGCCCGGGCCTTTGAAATAATAAACTGGACAGCTGAAGGTGTGACAAATAAAATAATGTCCCAGATAAAAAATGTTCCGCTGGATAAATTGAACTATGATGAAATGCTGAATGAAATGGACATTTATATGAATATGTTAAAAAAGATGTTTTATAAGGATGGAGGCGTTCATAAATGAATGTTATAGAAATTAAAAATCTTACAAAAACCTATGGTAAATCAAGAGGTATAATTGATGTGAGTTTTAACGTGGAAGAAGGTGAGGTCTTTGGCTTTATTGGCCCTAACGGAGCCGGTAAATCCACAACAATAAGGACCTTGCTGTCGTTGATATATCCAACCGCAGGCAGTGCTGAAATATTTGGGGCCGATTGTGTAAAAAATGCGCCTGAAATAGCTAAAGAAATAGGCTATCTGCCTTCAGAAGTATTTTATTATGACAAGATGAAGGTTATTGATGTGCTGAAATATTCCGCCAGTTTTTATAAAAAGGATTGCAGCAAGAGAATAAAGGATCTGGCTGAAATAATGGATCTGGACTTGAAAAAGAGAGTTGATGACTTATCCTTTGGAAACAAGAAAAAGGTAGGTATAGTGCAGTCACTGCTGCATGAACCCAGGCTCATAATTCTCGATGAGCCCACAAGCGGGCTGGATCCTTTGATGCAGCAGAAGTTCTTTGACCTGCTGGAGGAGGAAAACAAAAAAGGTGCTACAATCTTCATGTCCTCCCATGTTCTCAGCGAGGTGCAGAGAATGTGCACCCGCGTTGCCATAATCAAAGAGGGCAGGATCATCAAGCTTGAAACCATGAGCAATCTCACTGAAAACAATTATAAAAAATTCAAGCTTGAAATCAAGGCCGGCATTGATAAGATGCATTTCCAGATAAACGGCGTAAGCAACCTTGAATTAAAGGGCAGTGTTCTGAGCTTCCTGTTTAAAGGAAATGTCAATACAATACTCAAAAAAATAACCGAAATTGACCTGAAAAATGTCTGGATAGAAGAGCCAAGCCTTGAGGAGATCTTTATGCACTACTACGAAAAGGAGGCCTGAAGGTATGAATATATTTCTTCACGAATTGAAGTCCGGCCGTAAATCAATAATCATTTGGGCCTGCTCCATGGCGGCGCTTGCTGTAATGTATATTCTGATCTACAAGGGCCTTGGCAATGATATTGCAGAATTTCAGAGCCTTATGAACAGTCTGCCGGAGGTTGCCAAGAAACTGCTCAGCATGTATGTGGAAAGTCTGTCCACACTTGAGGGTTTTTACTCCTTTGTATTTATATATGTAGTATTGTGCGGTGCTATCCAGGCTATGAATCTTGGAGTTTCCATAATCTCCAAGGAGGTGCGTGAAAAGACTGCCGACTTTTTGCTGACAAAGCCCGTAAGCCGCAAGATAATTTTGACCTCAAAGATAATGGCTGCTTTTGTCTCACTGCTTTTAACCAACATTATTTATCTGGCCATAACCTTACTTGCCGCACTCACTGTAAAAACCGATTTCAGCATGGAGGCAGTATTATTGGTTTCCATAACACTGTTGTTTATACAGCTGATTTTTATGGCCCTGGGGGTCATTGTAGCGGTTCTTGCAGGTAAAATCAGATCTGTTATAGCTGTTTCACTGAGCACTGTTTTCGGGTTTTTCATATTAAACATGTTCGGTTCGGTAATCGGGGAAGAAGCGGTAAGGTATATAACACCCTTCAAATACTTTGATTATGGTTATATTGTAAAAAACAATGCATATGAAATGCCATATATCATCGTTGGAGCTGCTTTTGTTATCGCAGCGGTTACTGTCAGCTATCTGGTTTACACCAGAAAAGACGTACATGCCGTATAAGGTAGAGGAGCTAACAAATTTCATTACAGTTTTGCGGTCGCTATGCGACTCAGGGAGGTTAATATGAACATTTTTATAAGAGAAATGAGGGCTCATCGGAAATCTCTTATCTTTTGGAGTATTGGAATGCTTTTCATGATTGTTGCCGGGATGGGCAAGTTTACATCTTATACGGGTTCAGGCCAATCGATGAATGATATATTGGGTAAAATGCCAAAAGCACTGAAGGCTGTCTTAGGTTTTGGAACCCTGGATGTAACAACCGCAAGCGGCTTTTATGGCATGCTCTTCCTGTATCTTTTGATAATGGTTACGATTCATGCTGCAATGCTTGGTGCCAATATTATTGCAAAGGAGGAACGGGATAAAACAACCGAGTTTTTAATGGTAAAGCCTGTATCGCGATTTACCGTAATATCAGCAAAGCTAGCGGCCGCATTGGCAAATATCCTGGTGCTGAATGCTATAACACTGGTATTCTCAATTGCTATTGTTAACCAATATGCAAAAGGAGAGCAGATCAACGGTGATATTTCCATTCTTATGGTGGGAATGCTGTTGGCGCAGCTTTTGTTCCTTTTTATGGGAAGCGGTATAGCTGCGGCCAGCAAGAATCCCAAAATATCCGCATCAATTGCCACAACAATACTTTTGGTAACATATATCATAGCTATTCTGACGGATATGAACGAGAAGCTTGCAGCACTCAAATATATTACCCCGTTTAAATACTTTGAAGCCCAGCAGATATATGAAGGAGGATTGAAGCCTGTTTTTGTTGTATTGTCACTTATTATCATCTCTGTAATGTTGTGGGTAACTTATACTTTTTACAGGAAAAGAGATTTGAAGGTGTAATTTAAGGTGTAATTTTTTATCAACCGGTAACTTCATGAAATAGGATACGCAAAAATAATTATGAAAAACTGTTTTACTTTCGTGGCATTTTATTGCAATTGTTTTTAACCGTGCATCCTATTTTATTAAGTTGTCGTTATCCTGATTACAAAACTGTATCATTATAGTAAAATTGGAAAGGAGAAATTTGTTTAAAGGAGAAATGCATGAAAGATGCTTTGGAGGATTTAAAACAAAGAATGTCGGTCTTATCGGACGAAAGACTGAAGGAAATCGTTGAAAAGGAAACTGACAGCTTCGAGGAATATGCCATAGAGCTGGCTAAAAAGGAATTGGAGAGCAGGGCCCTGTTAAAGATTCCAATTTATATGACCTTTCAGGATTTAATTAATAGAGTGGATTTTGATAAAGTTGTTGAAGAATTTGAAACCCGTTACCCTGAAAAATTGATCTTTCTGGACGATTTCCGCGCAGTTTATGAGAAATTATCAGCCATGACGTCCATAAACGATATATCTGATTTTTTACATATTGAAAATGACAGGGAAATACAGACAGCTTTTGGAGAAGATTCCGTTACAGGCGAAAAATACGGTGTTGAATTTTGCGCCTGGTCCGATTGGTTATCCTATCGGCTTAAACCGGAACAGGTATCAGAATTAGGGGAAGCAGCATATACGGCTGTATGTCTGATTACCCTTACGTCCTATGGATTTACCGAAGAGGAGATACAGAGGCAGCTTGATCTGTTGAAAAATGATGCCGCTACCAGTGAGAAAGCCGCTGGGATCAGCGGTCAGGATTTATTGAGATTTAAACCTGTTACACTGGACAGGTCACTGGAAAAAATATCAAGCTATAAAGATAAACTGATAAGTGATATTGCGGGCAGAAATGAAGAAATAGCCGGACGGCCATGGGTAAGATTCTGGGCCAGGATGATTGACAGTTCCACCATTATGTTGCTTATTGGAGCTGTAATGCTTTATTTTGTTCCATTAGGCAAGTACATTATTGCTTATTTCGGCAGTACATTTTTTTCTGTAATAAAATTTTTGTTTTGGACCTTTATTGAGGCTTTATTTATATCAAGGCTGGGCTGGACACCAGGAAAGTGGCTTCTAAATATAAGAGTGTTGAAAAGTGACGGAAGTAAATTGAGCTATTTACAGGCCCTGAACAGAACACTGCTGGTAATGCTGCTTGGAGAGGGCCTTTTTATTCCGCTTATAACCCTTATAACAAATATTATCTCTTATTCAGCATTAAAACGGAACGGTATTACAAAATGGGATGAAAAGCTTGATGTTACAGTAACTCATGGTAAAATTGAACCGTACAGAATTATTATGGCAGCAGTAATAATAGTCGGTGTGCCATTACTGCATGGGATCTTGATTGCCATAATCCTGCCGTTCATGACAGGCGGCAGGTAACAGGAACTGCTTGATAATTTATGAATAAATGTTAATATTACAGGTGATGCCGGTTATAAAGTCTTATCAGGTGAAACATGATTGGACTTTATACTATAAATACAAGACTGTATACATGAATCAATATAAAGGAGCTGCATCATTGGAATTTCGAAGAGCGGTAGAAGCGGATATAAATCACATTTTAAATATAATACACCAGGCGCAGGAATACTTGAAGAAAGCCGGAATAGACCAGTGGCAGAACGGTTATCCCGATATTGAAACAATTAAAAGGGATATTGAAAATAAACACGGCTATGTTCTGGGCAATGCAGGAAGGATTACCGGCACAATAGCCGTTTCCTTTGACGGGGAAATGACCTACAACAATATTTATGACGGGGTATGGCTTACCCTGGATAATTATGCGGTTATTCACAGGCTGGCTGTTGACAGCAGCTTGAAGGGGAGTGGCCTGGCTTCCGCTATGATAAGTGAGACTGAAAAACTTTGCCGCTGCAAAGCGGTTTCCGGTATAAGAGTGGACACCCATGAAAACAATATCTCCATGCAAACGTTATTGAAGAAGAATGGGTTCAGGTATTGCGGTGTAATTTATCTGGAGGACGGGAGTAAAAGACTTGCTTTCGAAAAAATACTGAAGTAGGGGAATTCATTTATGCTTATACTCCATAGAAAAAGAAGAATTTTGTCCATAGCAGCCGCTGTTCTGCTGGGTTGTATGGTAATGGCCTATATTGATGCGGTTGTCAGGCCGGATTATGCAGTTAAATCGGCTATAAAAGTTGTGCTGTTTACCGGGCTGCCGCTGATATGTTCGTTATTTGAAAAAGAGCTGGGACTGAAAAACCTGCTGAAGGTTAACCGGAAAAGTCTGGGCTTTGCTGCTGCACTGGGAGCAGGGGTATATATTTTCATACTGGGCGCTTACCTTATATTATCACCGTTTTTTGACTTTTCCAAAGTAACTGCAGCTTTACAGAACAATATTGGAGTAAACAGGGATAATTTCATTTTTGTTGCGCTTTATATTTCTTTCATTAACTCTCTGCTGGAGGAATATTTTTTCAGAGGTGTTGCGTTTTTATCACTGAAAAGGGCGGCGGGAAGAAAGTTTGCGTACATATTCAGTGCCGCCGTTTTTGCAGCATATCATATAGCCATAATGACCAGCTGGTTCAGTCCGGGGTTATTTGTTCTCCTGATTGCCGGACTTTTTGGGGCAGGACTGCTATTCAGCCGTTTGGATGAGAAGTATGACAACATTTATGTTTCATGGCTGGTTCATATGTTTGCAAACTTCTCAATTAATACAATAGGTTTCGTGCTGTTCGGAATTACGTTGTAACTATTTCACCACCGTTTATATCTTATTGATGGCGACACTGTTTATGTATATTTTTTACCTTATACTATAATAGAAACACCAAAAAGCCGTCAAAATGAGACCGATGAATAGATGCATTACTATTTTATACAAAGATAGACCCGGTTTACAGATGAAACAGCTGCCATCAAGGCAACCAGACTGCAGTAACTGAGAATAAAGGCAGCAGCTGTTTTTTCAGGCAGCAGGACATATGCAATAATACCCACGGCGGATAATGCATACAACAGCAGTGCGGCAGCTTTGCCGAGGCTGTCGAACACAAATAGTCCTGTTACTGTTTTTGATTTTTTTACTGAAACGGAGGAGCTTATCCAGAACTCGGCAAATTTAACTATTGCAACAATCAAAATCCAGAAGGGGAGAATATTATTTCTGATCAGGACGGCAAAGGAGGTTATAACAAAAAATACATATAGTCTGTCAAAACATCGGAAATTTTACCCATGTAGACTGGCGAACCGAAAACAATGACAGAATAATCCTTTACATCTGGTGACATATGCTTGCCGGGATAGGAGACAGTGACCTCATAGCCCGCATCAATTAGTCCTCTGGCAATTTGATCTGCTATACCGGCTGAAGTATTTCTGGCTGACGGCTGATATACCAGCAGTGCCTTCCCCGAGGTAATATCCTTACCTGCCATAGTATTTACGGTGTCACCTTTATATGTATTGTTTGAAGATATTACAAAGGCCATTCCGCCTATTGTGATTCCTGATAATAAAACAAAAATTCCAATAACAATCAGTGTAACTCTGATCACTTTTTTCATAACTGCCTCCCGGTTGATTCTTTATTGCAACAGTTGTTTAAATATGGTTCCAACAGTATTATTTATGCAGTTTTTTTTAATAGATTACCTATTTTACGGAACAGGATAATCCTTGTCTCATAAAAACTTAAAAAGTTAGAAGAAATTACCGAATAGTCCATTTTAATAAAAGAAATAATAATTCATAGACCACTAAATTAATAAGAGGAGTGATGCAGATGGAAATAGCAACCGGATATTTTATCAGCAGGGCACCTGCTATTGAAGCGGCCAGATCTTTAAGCAGACAGGGTTTTAAAATTGAAGTTCTCGGACACCAGAATCAGGAGGATTTCAGGGAAAGACAGGTGGAAAATGACCATGAGAATGGTCTGGAAGTACCCTACTTCGGTTTTATGGGCGGAGTTACGGGTGCGGCATCAGGAATAAATGGTTTTATGCTTGCGGGAACAGGACCTCTTATACCGGCACGTCCCATAATCAGTCTGGTCAATGGAGGTATTGGCAGTGATTTCAAAGAGATAATGGTAAATTGGGGAGTGCCGGGAGATATAGAAAATGAAATAAAGGCTGTTATTGATTCGGGAAGTTCTGTAGTAATGGTCGAATGTGAATCCGGGGACAAGGAGTCTGTCAGAGAAACCTTGAAAAAGCAGGGTGCACATAATATTCACATTTAGAGAAAAGGATTCCCGTTTTTATAAATTTCTTTTTTCGTAGATAAACATATTCCGGTCTTTTCCCACCCGCTCAACTGCTTCAACATAAAATAAAACATTTAGGGCAGTTTGTGCATTTGAAAGGCTGAGGCCGGAGGCTTTTTGAAACTCCCTGCTTGTAAAGCGGGGCGGAAGTGACTCGGGTATAAGTCTGGAGTAGTCACTTTTATTGTTTATGTAAATTATCTTTTGCAGAGCTTTGGGAATCCTGTCATGACGCCAGGAGCCTTTTTTGCCGTCGGAACTCCAGCCGTTAAGCAGCCGGTATTCTTCAATATCCAGGTATACTATACATAAACGGAGATTTTCATTATCCAGATAATTTTTTATTCTATACAATTCATAGAATATATCATAAGCAGAGCCTTTTTTGGGAGAAAGCCTTCTCTTGCTTATTTCACCTGTTTCTTCATTAATCCATATAAGCCATTTGGTATACGCAACAGGATATACCAGTGTGACCTTGTTTTCGGGGAGGAAAGCCTTGAGCTTCCCCCTGAGTTTATTCCACTGCCGGGTCTGGATTTCGGTTATTCCTTCAGCATTCAGAATATCTGCGAAATAGGAGCCCACTTTTATTTCGTGATAACTTTCATCCGGTTCGAAATAATGTTTAAGAACAGCATGAAGAGTTTTTTCTCCCAGAGTTCCGATGCCTTCCCGGCGGTAGGCTGAGTCCATAACTTTACCGCAGGCCTGTTCAAAATTAAAAGAAATACTCATATTTACCTCCCGGGCCATGTAAAATAATAAAAAATTCAATAAAAATGCAATACGGTCCGTAAACATTTTACATTAATCCATTTTGCTAATCAATGAGGCTTTAAGTCCATAATTGAATATACCGATCAATAATTTTATATCCTTTGGAAAACTTAAGAAGAATTAATATAAGTTTTAGCAGCTTTGGTTAAATATGTGTTAAATACTTTATGGACAGTATTGTTGCTCCAGATTTTATGTGATATTCTTTTAATATATTTTTCTTTTTTATTGGTTTATTTTAGTTAGCTATATTATATTGTTTTACTTGAAAAGCATAACATATGCAGTATTAATTACCAGAAATGTTTTTAATTTTATATATACAAAAAATAATGATCAGGGTGATAATATGCAAAAAGCAAATATTGTATTAAGACATTACAACAAATTAAAACCAATTAATTGTACTTTTGTCAGCGGCGATACCAATAAATTATTTACCGTCAAAATCAACGATAATGAAAATCATGTGGCCGAAATGCTGAAGGGTGATCCCGTATTGATTGGTATGATGGATGAGAAGGAAACACTTACTGTTAACGGGGGAAGTGTAGTAGGCGCAAACCCTAAAGAGGATCAGTACATAATATGTTCCAACAATGTGATTAATATTGCAAAAGAACTTGAAAAAAGGCAGTATGAGAGATTCCCGACTTCTCTGCTCGGTGAGGTAAAGCTAATGGAATCCAGTAAAAGAGAAGGTGCGTGTATAAAAGATTTTAGCTATTCGGGCATGTGCATATACTCTCCAGGAGATTTTGAAATCGACGATTCAGTCGAAATAAGCGTATTTTTAAGTAATTCTGTATCAAAATATGATGCCACAGTTATCAGAAAAGCTAAAAATTTCGGCAGAAATGAATACGGAATTCAAATTATCCATAGGGATAAAAATTCCATGTATTCAACCGAGGCCCAATTGACAAATATGGTCCAAGCTGAAAAAGAATTGATATACCGGCATTTGATTAATGCCAGATACAAATTCTAAAGAATTAGTGTTAAAATATAGTTCATCAGAACTATATTTTTTTATATATTTATTACGCAATAGACTTAAGACCGCCAAAGGATGCGGAGGTTTGCAGCAAGACTATTTGCAGGAGGTATGCATGAAAAAGTTCATCGACACGAAACTGGAGGGCTTTAAGCTTCGTTATGCCGACGAAAGCGATACTGCCTTGATTCTGGATTTTATTAAGGAACTGGCCATATACGAAAAAATGCTGGATCAGGTGGTTGCCACTGAAGAAGGGCTAAGGGATTCACTTTTCTGCAGAAAGGCAGCCGAAGTAATTATAGGAGAATATGAGGGAAAGCCTGTCGGTTTTGCTCTTTTCTTTCATAACTTTTCTACTTTTTTGGGTCAGGCAGGTTTATACCTTGAGGATTTATATGTAAAACCC
>JAEVZU010000075.1 GCA_023392075.1 Bacillota bacterium
GTCTGTCTTAAAATTAAATCCCTTTTTATTCATGAAGTATCTCGCCTCTTTTGATATAATTTTAAACTATAATTACTTAACTACTTTTATAAAATTATTTAAATTTTAACATATTTTACTATAAATATTAAGAAGGTCGTGCAATTCAATGTCAAAACGTGCAATTCCATACGAAATAATGTCGAGACATTGAAAAAATGCTCTTAAACATGGTATAATTCAAGAAAAATAGAGGGAAAATTAATATGAAGATAGCCATTTGCGACGATAATAAATTTGACCGGGCTCTATTAAGTGAGTACATACTGCAATACGCCGAAAATACCATGTCCATTGTCGAGATAGTTCAATTTGACTGTGGAGAGGAGCTTTTATGTGCCTTTAAAAAGGAACAGTTTAAAATTCTATTTTTGGATATATATATGAAGGGTATAAACGGGGTGGCTGTAGCCGAAAAAATACGTGAAACCGACGAGGAGTGTAAAATAATCTTTACTACTTCAAGTCTGGAACATAAGAGTGACGGATTTGAGGTGGCGGCGACGCATTATCTTGTAAAGCCGATTACATATGAAAGAGTGGAAAAAGCTCTGAATCGCTGTAAAAAGGTACTTAATTCAAATGCGAGATATATCGAACTTACCGTTAATAAAGAAATTATAAAAATACGGTTAAAGGACATTTATTGTATTGAGGCAATCCGAAATGGAGCGGTAATCACTACAAGGCTGGAAACACTCCGGTTTCATTATTCCATGACAAGTATGGAGGAATTGTTGACAGACAACAGATTCCTGAGATGCCATAGAGGGTTTATTATCAATATGGACCAGGTATCACTTATGAAGGATGATGTATTTATTATGAAGAATGGTTTTACCATACCCATAAGACAAAGCGGAAGAAAGTCTATCAGGCAAACTTTCATGGATTACAAAATGCATTGATAAAGGTTGTATATAAAGCCTCTGCGGGATATGCGGAGGCTTTATCATTGTACTTGCAGTTTGTTCAGGTCAAACTGCATTTTTATATACTAATTTGACGCTAATATGTTCATCATACATATATAATAAATTATATATCATTAATAACCGGAAGGGCGGCTATTATGCATAAAATAAACCTTAACTTCGATTGGCAGTACAAAACGGATTTTTGTGAAAAATATTTAACCGGAGGTAATGATGATACCGGTTTTGAATTGGTTAATATCCCTCACACTAATAAAGTACTTGATTATAACAATTTTGAAGAATCGGAATACCAGTTTGTATCCTGCTACAGGAAAACGGTAAATATTGCCCGTGAATTAAAAGGAAAAGCCCTTATTTTAAAATTTGAAGGAATAGCATCATATGCCCGGCTTTATATAAACGGCAGCTTTGTTGCCGAGCATTCTGGCGGTTATACGCCTTTTGACATAGATATTTCAGATCAGGTCATGTACGGGACAGGTAATTTGTTTGTTGTAGTATGCGACTCTACCGAGAGGGAAGAAATTCCACCCTTCGGAAGAGTCATTGACTATCTGACGTACGGCGGGATATACCGTGAAGTATGCCTGGAGGTACGGGAAAAAACATATGTAAAAGATATATTCGTGAGAACCCTTGATGTACTTGCCCCGGCAAAAATTCTGGATATTGATATTGAGCTTTCGCAGGTATGTTCAGGAATGCATGTTGAATTCAAACTCAGCGACGGCCTGAACGAGCCGGTAAGCAGATTTAACTGCGCAATTGGGAATTCGGCAAAAGGAAGTGTCAGAGGAAGGGTTTCCGGAGTTCAGCTATGGGATATTGAAACCCCTGTATTGTACACCTTACAGGCAATATTGAAATTAAACGATGTTGAGATTGATTCCTCTGAGATCAGGTTTGGCTTCAGAGAGGCTGTCTTCAAAACAAATGGCTTTTATCTCAACGGGAAAAAAGTCAAGCTTATTGGTTTAAACCGGCATCAGTCATTCCCTTATGCAGGTTATGCCATGCCCGGAACGGCCCAGAAAAAGGATGCCGAGCTGCTGAAATTTGAATTGGGAGTAAATATCGTCAGAACTTCCCATTATCCTCAGTCCAGACATTTCCTCGACAGATGCGATGAGATTGGATTGTTGGTATTTGAAGAAATTCCAGGCTGGCAGCATATAGGAAAAGAAAAATGGATGGAATTAACCTGCAGGAATGTAACGGACATGATTATAAGGGATAGGAACCATCCTGCCATAGTTTTGTGGGGGGTAAGAATAAATGAATCTGCAGACTGTGACGAGTTGTATTTAAAAACCAATAAAACAGCACACCAACTCGATAATACCAGACAAACCGGCGGAGTCAGAAACTTCAAGGACAGCAGGCTGCTTGAAGATGTGTATACCTATAATGACTTTTCCCATCATGGCTCAAATATTGCACTGGATTTGCCTTCAAGGGTTACAAAAACAACCGCCCCCTATCTTGTAACAGAGCACAACGGTCACATGTTTCCCGTAAAGCGTTTTGACAATGAGGGCAGAAGGCTTGAACATGCTTTGAGACATATGCGTGTAATAGACAACATGATGGGCAGTGACAGAATAAGCGGTGCCATAGGATGGTGCATGTCGGACTATAATACCCATAAGGATTTCGGCAGCGGAGACAGAATATGCTATCATGGCGTCAGTGATATGTTCAGGATACCCAAAACGGCATGGTATGTATATGCATCCCAGCAGGATTATACACCTGTACTTGAGATTTCTTCCTCCATGGATATAGGTGAACATTCAGGAGGAGATCTGGGAACGGTATATGCCTTCACAAACTGTGACTATATCAAGCTGTACAAGGATAATGAGTATATTAAGACCTTTTATCCTGACAGGAGGCGGTTTCCCAATCTTAAGCATCCGCCTGTCAGGATAGATGATTTCATAGGTGATCTTCTGACTAAATATGAGAATATTTCTGAAAAGGACTCACTAAAGATGAAAAATATTCTCCGCCATGCTTCGAAATATGGAATGAATCTGCCCCTGAGCTCAAAGCTGATGATGGGCAGGCTCATGATTAAATACAAACTGTCTATGGATGACGGAATGAGGTTATTCGGTACCTATGTAAGCAATTGGGGAGGGCAGCGTATAAGCTTTAGATTTGAAGGCTATAAAGACGGTCAGATAGTCAGGAATGTTGTAAAATCAACCTCTGAAAGCACACATCTTGAAGTTCGGCCGGATAACAGTGAACTGTCGGAAGACGATACTTATGATGTCACCAGAATTGTGGTAAGAGCGTTGGATCAAAATAACAATCTGATGATCTACTCAAATGATGCCATGATTATTGAAACAGAAGGTCCGGTTGAAGTTATTGGCCCCAAATGCATAGCACTTATCGGAGGAGCCAGAGCCTTCTGGATAAAAACCGGGGGATGTTCAGGCAAAGGACTTGTAAGGATAAAATCTGAAAAGTATGGTAAACATGAGGTGGAGTTTGAAGTAAAAAAGTTATTAAGGTAACTTTTGATTTTTTATATCAACCGGTGACTTCCGTACTAACTTCATAAAATAAGGACGCCCCCGAAACAATTAAGAAAAGGGTATAGCCTCATTTAAAGTGGTTTTTCCGACAATTTGTCGCAATTGTGATTAACTGTGAATACCTTCTATTGACAATGTATTGTACATTGTTAATAGAGGGTATTATTTTATGAAGTTGCAGGTAAAAGTAACTATTCAAATGTCACCTTATCCTTTTGATAACATAGTATGTAGTATAATATTATGTTAATTAGAGGAGGCATTTTCAAGTGCAAAAATGGCCATTTTTTAATAATAAACCAAAAGTTCAGCCTGAACAGAAGAACTTGGAACAGCCGAAACAGGAAGCTCCGCAACAGACTGCTCCTGCAGGACAGCCGGCTGCCCCGCAAAAGCCCAACCAGCAGGCAATGCCAAATACGGCAGCACAGATGCCGCAGCAGAAGCCAAATCAGCAGGCGATGCCAAATATGACGGGTCAAATGCCGCAGCAGAAGCCAAATCAGCAGGCAATGCCAAATATGACGGGCCAAATGCCGCAGCAGAAGCCCAACCAGCAGGCAATGCCCAACACGGCGGCACAAATGCCGCAGCAGAAGCCCAACCAGCAGGCGATGCCCAACACGGCGGCGCAGATGCCGCAGCAGAAGCCCAACCAGCAGGCGATGCCAAATATGACGGGTCAAATGCCGCAGCAGAAGCCAAACCAGCAGGCAATGCCTAATACGGCAGCGCAGATGCCGCAGCAGAAGCCCAACCAGCAGGCAATGCCCAATATGCCGGGTCAAATGCCGCAGCAGAATCCAAACCTGATGGGAATGCCGAACATGACGTTGCCAATAACCCAGCAGAAACCCAACCAGCAGGCGATGCCAAATATGACTGGGCAAATGCCGCAGCAGAATCCAAATCTGATGGGAATGCCGAACATGACGTCGCCAATAACTCAGCAGAAACCCAACCAGCAGGCAATGCCAAATATGACTGGTCAAATGCCGCAGCAAATGCCTAATCAGCAGGCAATGTCCAACAATAAGGGGCAACTGGAACAGTTGCCGGCTAAGATGACCCTGCCTACAGTACCTGCACCTAAAGACAATTCAATGTTTGCAGTCTCTATGAAGGGCATGAAAGCGGGACAGCAGAAATCCAACATGATGAATCAGAATATGAACAATATGATGGGACAACATATGGGGAATTCCAATATGATGGGCCAGCATATGGAAAATGCCAATTTGATGGGGCAGTCCCTGAAGGGTGATGAATTGTCAGAAACTGCGGATGTTCAGGTTAGCATGGTTGAGGCGTTGAATCTCATTAAAGATGCCGTTGAAGGTGAAGCGGAAGACAGGATGTTTTATGATTTTTTAATAAACAGTGCATCTTCAAGAAAAGACAAGGAAATAATCAAGGGTATCCGGGACGATGAGATAAAGCATGCAAAATTATTCAGACAGTTATATTACGAGCATACCGGAAAGGTTATCGGTCCCAAGCAGGATGTTCAATTTGAAAGACCGGAAACTTATTGCGCAGGGCTTATAAAGGCACTGATGGGTGAGCAGAATGCCGTGAGAAAATACCGTAAGATTCTTTTTGCCATGAAAGAAAGAAGTCATATAAATATATTAACTGAAATTATAACAGATGAAATAAGACATGCAACTTTGTACAATCTCTTAATTCATAATAATGATTGCAAGTATTGATGTTATTGGCTTAACTCATTGTATTATATATTTTCCAGCGTATAAAGCTGAAGCAGACCTTGAAGAACAAAGCAGGCCAATATCTGAAAATTATAGTGTTCCCGGCCTGTATCCGGCAATGGATTACCCACAAGGTTATTACCTGAAAAAGTATGGCTTACTCCGAGTACCTCATAGCCGATGCAGCGGCTCGGCTATCCAGGTCTCGCACTGCTCAATTGACATCCTGACAATTTTCCCGGCATGATGTACCTGGAGCAGGTTTACAATTTCAAACCAGCACTTCTAACCGGACTTCCCATTGCTGAATACAGGCTCCGCACACTATTGCTATTTCTTTTTTTCTTAAAGCTGTATCCCTGTACGTCAACAGCTATTTTTTATTGTCTGGGAAAGTATTAATTATTGGTACCCTCTAATTGACAATGTACAATACGTTTTTGAGTGGTCAATTTGCCCTGCGGCTGCGTTAAAGCCGCTTGAAAGGCACAAAGTCTTACTGCACGCCGTTTGCCTTGCCGCAAGCCAAATTATCTCACTCAAAAATCACAGACCTCACGCCGAGATATACATTGTCAATAGAGGTTATTAAAAAAAGTGTTGAAATTTTATTCATTCTTCCTAACTTCAAAGTTGAGAGACAAATTAACTGGCACAACAAGTTAACT